>JBDNDI010000218.1:0-5027 GCA_046719195.1 Spirochaetales bacterium
GGTTTTGCCGAGCTCCTCAGCAAAAGAAGGTCCCCTATCCTCTGCTTCTTCTCCATCCTTTACATCTTTTGCCCGACATATCATATGGAAAAAAACTAAGCCCCGATACACAATCTGATCCTGTATAGTGAACCCTTTTTTTTCAAAGAAGACCATTGCTTCCTGTTGTTTTTCCCAGATAAACAAATACAGCAAGGCATCGGGATCTACATCCATGGCTAGCCGGCGCAAGCAGGCAGAACCGATCCCTTTACCCCTACCAAAAGGACTCGTTACCTGTTTATACAGATGAAAACGGCTTCGTTCAGGGTTAGAGTACACTAAAAGATATCCGAGAATTTCCCCTTCCTCTTCCCAGACATAACTGTGATCGTAATCCTTCTCTAACTTTTCATCCTTAATGTAGGGAGAAGGAATGATAAACGTGTCGATATTGAGAGAATGGTTCCGCTGTATTCGTTCCTCCAGTGCAGGAGTTAGGGTCCGTAAATACTCCATCATACTAAACATGAATATACTAAAGGCATTGAAAAAAGCATATGCATCGGTGAAACCCGCGGGGGTAGTAAATATGCGTTGTAAATAAGGGTTGAGTAACAATTAAACCTGCCTTTTCTCTCCCTTGACTTAATATAAAAGCCATTGTATTTTAAAATTGAAATAGCGGGAGCTCGGAAAAACCGGGCTGAGAGGTTCCCTTGTCTAGATAGACTGTGGGAATGACCGATGGACCTGATCCGGATAATGCCGGCGTAGGGAGAATGCTTCTGAAACTTAAGCCACCCGAGCCGGGTGGCTTTTTTTGTAGCAACCTCCTCCCACCGACATTTCCACACTTTGGCGGTTCTGTAGAAGTAGAACACTGCGCAGCCATGAAGTATAAAGAGGTGCCGCCAAAAAGAACCTCCAGCCTGTTCTATCCCCTAAGCATTTGTCCAAAAGATATATATTTGAGGAGGGCTTTATGGCACAAGACAAAATCGGAAAAATCGACCTGGCTACCTTTGAGCAATTTTTGCTGAACCGTTTAGGGAAGCCAGATCCAAAAGTAATTGTACCCCCCTTAACAGGAGTAGATGCTGCGGTAATAAAAATAAATGAAGTAGACGTGTTAATTATTGCAGAAGACCCTATCTTTCCCATGCCGAGAAAGGGATATGATGAGTTTGGGTATTATACCGTACACATCGGAGCTTCGGATGTAGCTGTTATGGGGGTGAAACCTCAATACATCTCGTATACCCTGCTTATGCCTCCCCAGACCACAGATTTAGAGTTTCGTACCATTGCAGATTCCATACACCGGGCAGCCCTAAGCTTAGACATGAGCATTGTAGGGGGTCATACGGGGTATTATCCTGCAGTAACCGTACCCACCATTGGGGGCATTACCGTGTTCTCCTTTGCCAAAGAAGGCCAGTATGTAACGCCGAGGGGAGCTCGAGTGGGAGATGCGGTTCTGGTAACCAAAGGCCCTGCAATAGAAACAGTAGGGATCCTTGCTACTCTGTATGAAGAAGAATTGAAAAAATCCTTTACCTCCTCCTTTGTAGATCGGGCTAAAGGGTATATGGAGCAGATGACCGTAGTAACCGATGCTCTTACGGCCATGTCCTGTGGAGGGGTGCATGCGATGCATGATGCCACTGAGGGAGGAGTGCTGGGAGGGCTCTTCGAGGTGGCCAATGCTTCTTCGGTAGGTATGTGGATCGAGGAAGAGAAGTTTATCTGGACTGAGGAAATCGAAGGTCTCTGTAAATATTTTGAAATTGATCCCCTTCAGGCTATTGCGGAGGGAACCCTAATCATCGTTGCAGAAACAGAAGCTGTTCCACGTATCCTTCAAGCTCTGGAAAAAGAAGGTATTACCGGTAGCCAGGTTGGACAGGTTGTTCCCGCTTCAGAAGGAAAAAAGATCCGGCGGCGCACAGGCATAATAGAAGACCTTCGAATCCCTCCTCAAGACCCCTTCTGGCCCTGGTTTTTCAAGGGGATGGAAAAACTCGTTAGTGCGGGAAAATAAGCAGGACCTAAAAAGACCTAGCCTACAGTACAGGGATTTTGAAATGCACCAAAAGGGGGCATCCACCATGGTACCTATACAAACAACCAACGCACCTCATCCTTCCAAAAAGACCTTGCCCTTTCCCCTTCTGTATCTGGTTACAGACCGAAGCTTGGCAAAAGGAAGATCCCTACTGGACATTATAGCTTCAGCTCTGGAAGGAGGAGTTTCGGTAGTTCAATTGCGGGAAAAGGACTTATCTTCAAAAGAGTTTTATGAAGAGGCCCGATTTGTAAAAGAATATTTAAAGGTTCGCGGCGTTCCCTTAATTATTAACGATCGACTGGATATTGCTTTAGCTGTAGAAGCCGAAGGCTTACACATTGGCCAGTCGGATCTTCCGTACCCCATAGCCCGAAAGCTTTTGGGGAAAGAGGCCTTAATCGGTCTTTCGGTAGATACACCCGAAGAATTACTAGAGGCACAGCAGTATGATGTGGATTATTTAGGAGTAGGGCCGGTATTTCCTACCGCTACAAAAGAAACCCCCAAAGGCTTTTTCTGGGGAATTGAGGGTTTAAAATGGGCCAAGGATCACTCCCGGCACCCCCTGGTGGCCATAGGAGGTATTTCTATAGAAAACGCAACCCGGGTGGTGCAATCCGGAGTGGAGGGAATCGCGGTAGTTTCTGCCCTAGTAGCTGCAGCGGATCCGGGTCAGGCGGCCCGGCAGCTGTTTCAGGCTTTACAGCAGCAGAGGAGGGTAGAATGAAAACCTATAAAAGACTGTTAACTATTGCAGGCTCGGATAGCGGGGGAGGAGCGGGTATTCAGGCAGATTTAAAGACTTTTTCCGCGCTAGGCTGTTTCGGTATGTCGGTAGTTACTGCCCTTACCGCACAGAACACCCGCACGGTAAAAGCGATTCATCCGGTTCCCCCTTCGTTTATTCGAGAACAGATCGATGCCCTACTGGAAGATATAGGAGTAGACGCTATAAAAATCGGAATGCTCCACTCATCCGAGGTAATTCAAACCGTTGCCCGGTCTTTAAGCGATTATTCTTTAATTTCGCAAATACCGGTAGTTGTCGATCCGGTTATGGTTGCTAAGGGTGGTTCCCGGCTGTTGGAGGAAGAGGCAATTGAAGCTCTAAAAACCTTTCTCCTTCCCCTTGCTACAATCATAACCCCGAACCTTCCCGAAGCGCAGGTGCTGTTAGGAGAAAACGCACCATCCTATAGGAATGCAAGGAGTACTTCCATCGGGGCCACCGATTCTCTAGCTTACCTTGAGGATCTATCCCGAAAGCTTTCCGCCTTAGGTTCTAAAGCGGTCCTGGTAAAAGGAGGGCACTTAGAAGGAGAAGTAAGCACAGATATACTTTACTTACAGAAAGAAAACAAGATATATCCTTTCTCTTCCCCCCGAATCCAAACAGGAAATACCCATGGAACCGGCTGTACCCTATCCTCTGCCCTAGCTGCGTATCTTGCCCGAGGAGAATCTATAGAAGGGGCTGTACAAAAGGCAAAGGCGTACTTAACAGCTGCTTTGCAGAAAGGCGCTGAGTACCAACTGGGTAAAGGGCATGGCCCAGTACATCACTTTTATAATTTTTGGGAGTAGTACCATGACTCTTTCCGACTTCTCCTTATCAAAGGGGTTTTGGCATAGTATTCAAGATATATATACAGCAATTCTTCACCACCCGTTTAACACAGAACTCGCGCAAGGTACACTGGACCGATCCCGATTCCTATTTTACCTTCAGCAGGATACTTTATACCTTGTGGAGTATGGCAGAACTCTTTCTATGCTAGCTGCAAAAGCTCCTAACACCCGAATTATGAAGGATTTCCTCACCTTTGCTTCGGGGATCTTTGCGGTAGAGCAATCGATGCATTCGATCTTTTTTAAAGAATATGGGCTTGCCAACCCAACAAGGGTAAAATCCCCTGCTTGTTTTGCCTACACTAACTATCTTTTAGCAACTGCGGCAGTGCATTCCTATGCAGAGGCAGTGGCTGCAGTTCTACCCTGCTTTTGGGTATACCGCGAGGTCGGTCTTTCTATTTATCGCAGCACAGTCCCCGGAAACCCCTATCAACAATGGATAGATACCTACGCAGGTAAACAGTTTGGGGAAGCGACAGACAGAGCGATAGCCTTATTAGAAGAAATGATTCAGGAATCCACAAAAGACACACAATCTAAAATGTTAGAAGCGTTTCAAACTTCAACAAGGTTAGAATGGTACTTCTGGGATTCTGCCTATAAAATGGAGGCATGGCAGCCTTAATGAGCAGACAACAAAAGGATCTAGTGATTCTGGACTTTGCGGGGACTCTGAGTCTTCACACTACTTTATTTGGACGTAGCCCCCGCATCGACCGGGCCTTACATCGATCAGGCCTTTATCAACTAGGCTTCGGGAAACCCGAGCAATTTTGGCAAGATTTGGTCTTTCCTACTTGGAAAGAGGGAGCATTGACACAAAAAGGCTATGGTTTGGTGCTAGCCGAACAAATCGAAAGACTTATGAGTGGAAAAGTAGGCTTCAATCGGTCGAGACATTTTAATGAGAGCTGTAAGAGTAGGAGCTGCAAGGTAAAACCATTAGCAAAAGCGTTCAGGCGGTCAACTTATTCCACACGACAAATAGGACGCAGCAGCGAACGGAGTTGTCCCCGCCCGTATAAGGTGGCAATATTTTGCAGGCGAAGGAATGAACGAGATAAAGCATCCGACTTTTTGTGGCCGGTTAAAGTGCCTGTCTTTTACGCGCGACCCAGGGGTCAAAAGAAGGGGTCGAATTCTTTGCTCTCAAATAGGCGGCCCACCAGTCGAAGGCAGCGAATAGTAGCCGCCACCCAAAGGTTTGTAAACCTGTACTTTGCTGCTTCCCGAATCGATCCCCATTGGAAACCCTTATTTCTAGACAAGGCCTTGCTCAATCGATACACCTATTTGATTGCTACGGATCACTATGCCGAGTGCACTCCCCATCGGCCGAGGGCGC
>JBDNDI010000219.1:0-5021 GCA_046719195.1 Spirochaetales bacterium
CTCCATGCTAGAGTACTACGCACCGGTATACTACACGATTGCGACGGCCGAAGCTAGCGCGAATCTAGCCCGTTATACCGGCATACGATATGGATATCGCACTGAGTATGCAGAAAACCCAGAAGAACTGGTAAGAAAAACTCGTAGCGAAGGGTTTGGGGAAGAGGTACAGCTGCGGATCCTTTTAGGAACCTATGTACTTCGGTCGGGCTTTCAGGAGCAGTACTACCAACGGGCTCAGCGAATCCGCACAGCCATTCGCAACGATTTTGATAAGGCGTTTCAGAAGGTAGAGGTAATTCTTTCCCCTGTGTTTCCCACCCAGGCTTTTCAACACGGCTCTTTAGGGTTAGATCCTTTTCAGCAAAAAGTGGCGGATCGCTTTACAACCGCTGCGAACCTTGCCGGTATCCCAGCTTTAAGTATCCCTGCGGGTATAGAAGGGGGACTACCTGTGGGATTACAGTTTATGGCGCCGGTATGTCAGGAAAACCGGCTTTTCCAGGTAGCCCGAAAAACTTCTACTATGTTCCCCCCGCAGTTTCCTTCGGCATTTCATCCGCCTTGGAGTTAAATATGTATCAATCTTTCATCGGTTTGGAAATCCACATTCAGTTGCGTACCCAATCCAAGGTGTTTTGCTCTTGTCCGGTTCGGTTTGGGGATGAGCCAAACACCCATGTCTGCCCCATCTGTTTGGGGTACCCCGGAGTACTTCCTTCCTTAAACAGAGAAGCGGTTACGTATGGATATGTGGTGGCTAGAGCCTTAAACTGCACCTTAAGCCCGGAAATACTCTTCGAGCGTAAAAACTACTTCTATCCAGATATGCCTAAAAATTACCAGATTTCCCAATATACCCTGCCCATTGGGCGGGACGGGTACCTGGATATTGAATACAGGAAAAAGAAGAAACGAGTGCGAATTCATGAAGTGCATTTAGAGGAAGATGCAGGTAAGTCGATCCATGCAGGAGATTTATCCTTGCTGGACTATAACCGGGTAGGAACTCCGCTTTTAGAAATTGTCACCGAGCCGGACCTGGAAATCGGAGAAGAGGCAGAGGTATTGCTACAGAGTTTTCGCCGGATAGTCCGGTATTTAGGGGTTTGTGATGGAAACATGGAAGAAGGATCCCTCCGCTGCGATGCAAACGTGTCGGTAAATCTTCGGGGCAAGGGATTAGGAAAAAAGGTAGAAATAAAAAACCTCAATTCCTCTCGGTTTGTGCGTTTGGCCTTAAACTATGAAATTAGCCGACAGGAAGAGATCCTAAGTCGGGGGGGGACTATTCTACAGGAAACCCGGCTTTGGAACGAAAACCGGGACGTTACTGAAGGAATGCGGACAAAGGAAAGCGCCCACGACTACCGGTACTTTCCTGAGCCGGACTTGCCTCCTTTCCGGGTAGATGCGGTTTTCTTACAGGAAGTAGAGAAGTGTCTAATAGAGTTTCCGGAAGCGAGAAAAAATAGATTTTTAACGGAGTACAAGGTACCGGAAAACTTAGCGGAGTTTCTTATTGCTGAAAAAGAAACCGCGGATTTTTTCGAAGAAGCAGTAAAGTTAGGAGCCGAACCCTTGTTGGCTGCTACGTGGTTATCTTCGGATGTACAAAAATTGCTAAACCGGCAAGGGCAAACCCTTTCGCAGAGACCTCTTCGGGTGGAACAATTTGCCGAACTGATGGTTCTGCTCCAGCAGGGGAGGATCCACGGTAAATTAGGAAAACAGGTTTTGGAGATCCTTTTTCAGGAGGATAAAGCTCCTCTTCAGATCCTGAAGGAGCGAAATTGGGAACAAATTACCGATACTGCTACCCTGCGTAGGGTAATTGATCAAGTTCTTGCTAAAAATCCCCATGTAGTTGATGCGATCCGAAAGGGAGATACAAAGCCCTGGGGATTTTTAGTTGGCCAGATTATGAAAGATACAGGCGGAAGGGCCAATCCTCAAACCGTACATACCCTTTTAAAGGAGCAGCTACAACTAAACTTTGTTTATGTAATTCCCTTTAGTGGGGCTATTTCCGGCCGTAAGGATGCCGATGGAATGGTAGTTCCTGCGGGAACCGAAAGTATACAGAGTATTTTGCATCAGATGCCCTCTTTGGCAGAGAAGGTGCGAATAGAGGAGCTAGGTGGAGAAAGGATTCTAAGCGAGGAGATTACTCCTACTGAATGGGCAACTCTTATTTCTCACACCGCCACTTTGTTACAGGAAGGAAATGCCCAGGGACTTGTTATTACACATGGGACGGACACTCTTGCCTATACCGCCTCTCTATTTCACTGGCTTTTTGGTCGATCCCCGGTTCCTATGGTGTTTACTGCAGCAGCGAATCCTCCGGATACGGATCCGGAAGCGGGACAAAACCTGTTGCGGGCTGTGGAGCTAGCGGCTAAAGGGGGACAAGCAACCCTGAGTGTTGCTACCGATGTAAGCTACCCCATGGCGAAAATCGAGAATGTTCCCGGGGGTGTCTCTGTATATTTTGCAGGAGAGGTGTACCTCGGGGTAAATCTACGTTTCCAGAGCTTAGACCCCATGCGGTTTTATACCTGGAATCGGGAACGGTTAAAGGGAACAATAGAGACTCCTTTCCCCTTGTTTACCGGTAAAGACCCTCAGAGTTTAAGGGAAAAGATCGAAAGTATTATCCGTCGTATTTTTATTGCCCGGGTGTTCCCAGGTTTGCAAGCAGAGCAACTCATTTCTTTAATAAAAACCGGAGTACGGTACTTTATTTTAGAGTTGTATGATACAGGTACAGCGAATCTGCGAGAAAGCCCCTTTTCGTTAAAAAAGATTTTTGAAGTAGGGAAAAAGGAAGGGGTGCAATTTTTCTGTACTTCCCAGCAGGAGGGGGTAGTGGACTTCTCTGGGTATGTTACGGCTCATGCCCTTTGGAGAGAGGGTGCTATTCCTATGGGACCTCTGGCTACGGAAAGTGTGTATACAAAACTTATTGCAGCTGCTCTTTGCAGCGATTCAGAGGAAGAAATCCTTCAATGGATGGAGGTAAACGGTGCGGGTACTATGTAAGGAACTACTACAGTACGTGGACAAATCTGTACAGGTAAAAGGATGGGTGCATCGGATCCGGGAGTTAGGAGGAATATCCTTTGTCCTGTTGCGGGACAGATCGGGGATGGTGCAACTTGTGTACGAAGGAAAAGTAGGATTTACCCACGAGTCGGTTCTTTCAGTACAGGGACGGGTGCAAAAAAGCGAGAAAGCCCCGGGCGGAATAGAGATACAGGTAGAAGCAACCGAAATTCTCTCCCAGGCCCATCCGGATTTGCCCATACCGATAAACCAGGACCCAGAAAAACTCTCCCTAGAGGCCTTGCTAGATCACCGGATGCTTTCCCTGCGGATCCCCAAAATCCGTAGTATTTTCCGCGTTCAATCAACCCTTTTAAAAGGTTTCGCTGAATACCTTCGGCAGCAGGGGTTTACGGAAATAAAGACAAGCAAATTAATCGGCTCAGGTACCGAAGGGGGAACGGGATTGTTTTCCGTGGAATACTTTGATACCCGAGTGTTCCTAGCCCAATCTCCCCAGTTCTATAAACAGGCTATGATCTCTTCAGGCTTAGAACGGGTGTTTGAAATCGGTCCTGCTTACCGGGCAGAAAAACACGACACTCCCCGTCATTTAAACGAATACATATCCTTAGATGTGGAAATGGCCTTTATAGAATCCGAACACGAGTTGATGGACCTGGAACAAGGTATATTAAACTACGTGTTCCGGATAGTTCAGGAAGAGAACGAAGAAGACCTGGCAGCGTATAAAGCCACAGTACCCACTGAAGAAGAGGTAAGCCGGATCCCCCGCATTCCCTATGACGAGGCAAAGGAAATTATCTCCCGGGAAGGGGGGAAAAAGGTGTTTGATATTAACCCGGAAGGAGAACGGATCCTCTGTGATTGGGCTCTTAGGGAACATGGGGTAGAGGCGGTTTTCATCAATGCTTTTCCCCGGAAAAAGCGACCCTTCTATGCCTATCCCGAAGGACAGAAAACCCGTAGTTTTGACCTGCTATTCCGGGGTTTAGAAATAACCACAGGAGGCAGGAGAATCCACGAGTACGATATGATGCTAGAAAATCTTCCCAAGTTCGGATTAACTCCCGAAGGTTTGGGCGGTTACCTGGATATTTTTAAATATGGCTGTCCTCCGCATGGAGGATTTGCCATTGGGCTCGAAAGACTTACGCAAAAAATCCTAGGACTCTCCAATGTAAAAGAAGCTTCTCTGTTTCCCCGGGATAGAAAGCGAACTACCCCCTAGGACCCCGTATGCGGGTACAAACCTTCCTAGGGGCTGTTTTACTTGTTCTTCAAGGCCTGTCAGGGATAGGATGTGTAACTGCTGGCAAGTATGTACCGTACAGTTCCCGACAGGGGAACCCCGAACAATTAAAAGCTCAAGTTTTAGGTCTTATTTCTACCCTTAGCTTGGAGGAAAAAATTGCCCAGCGATGCATTCTCTATATTCCGAAAGACCTCAACTTAGAAGAAATAGAGGAGTATGTACGTCTTAGAAAACCGGGCGGTATTATCCTGTATCGGTGGAACTATGTTTCGCTGGAGGAATTGAAGCATCTGACCCAGACAATCCAGAGGGCATATCCTGCCGGCTATCCTAGACCCTTTATCTGTGCGGATCAGGAGGGAGGACGAGTGCAAGCCTTTCGGTTTCGGGAATTTGCTCAGATGCCTCCGGCCTATCATCTAGGATTGTACCGGGATGCCGAACTTATCCGAGCTGCTGCCTATATTACCGCAGTTCAGATGCGGGAAGCGGGATGCAGTATGAACCTGGCCCCGGTTTTAGATGTGGTGGAAGCGGGAGATACCTCTATTATCGGAGACCGATCCTATGGAACTGATCCGGATTGGGTGGCAGAAGCTGCTCGGGCCTACCTAAGAGGGATGCACCAGGGAGGAATCATTCCTGTGGTAAAACATTTCCCGGGACATGGGAGCACCCGAATAGATTCTCACTCCCG
>JBDNDI010000022.1:0-15212 GCA_046719195.1 Spirochaetales bacterium
TGATGAAAAGTAGTTTCCTCTGAATCGAGCAGCTCCTCCGGTTCTTTACAAAAGGCGAAGGAAAGGTGAGGAGCAATCTTTGTAGCGCTGTACCCTAGGACACATCCGGTGAGAATCCCAAGCCCTAAAAAAGGAGGGCCGATGAGCCATGCCCCTTCTCCTAAAAGGAAATATCGGGCAAGAAGAATTTGCACCAGATTGCTGGCTAGTGCTCCGAGTATACTGATTCCTATAAGGGAAATATACCTACCTGGTATCCGGGAAGCAGCGAGCATGGCAAGTCCGCTAGCAAGCGAGCCGGCAGTAGAAAATACAAATATGTAGGAAAACAGAGTTCCGTTTACCAGAGCCTGGCCTACAATTTTAAGGCCTACCAACTGCAAAATAAAAAGGGGGCGAGCTTGCGCCAACGCTAAAAGGATAGGAAGGTTGGCTAAGCCTAAACGAAAAAAGGGAAGAGGTTTGGGGATAAGGAACTCTACCGTAGATAGGAAGAGACAGAAGGCACCATAAAAGGCTAGAGTGTTTCTCTTCTTAGAAAGTGCTGGCATCCACCTCTTCCTCTTGCTTGCTCTGGATACGGAGAAAGACCCGGTTGGGTAGACAGGCTATCCACTCTCCGTTGCGTCGGATTTTACCCATATGGATACAGATTTTATCTCTGCAGGGGGAGTGGTCTACAAAGGCTGCCCCGTTTTGTAAGATTACGTGGGTGTTTCCCAAGGGACCAGGTATGTCAAGGGAGGTGTCTCGGTTCAGAGGAAACATCCAGGCATCCGTTACATTTTGGATGTATACAATAGCTTCCCCTCCCGGGTCTGCATAGGCGTACCAGGTAAAAACGCCGAGAATCAGCAAACTTAAGACTAAGGCCGCCCCATCCAGAACCTTAATAGTTGATCGGCCCTGCGCCTGAGAGGAATTTCCTCTTGTTCCCTCTCCTAGATTCATAAGGTGAAAAGGTATACAAGTATCGAGGTTTTTACAAGCTTCAGGGTACAAAAGGTAGCGCTGGCGTTGGCCAACTGCCTTTGTTTACAGCTCTGGCACATCAACCCACTTGCGGCTTTGCCAGCTTTGTAATCCTAGCTCTGCCAGTTGCACCCCTTTCGCTCCTTCTTTCAAGTTCCAGGGGAAGGGATCGTTTTGCGCATAGTGCAGGAGGAATTTTTCCCATTGAACTTTAAAGGCATTATCGTACGGGTCCCGGGTGGGAACTTTAGCCCAGTTTTCATAGTAATTAATGGGACTATCGATGTCCGGGTTCCACACAGGTTTGGGAGTCATGGCTTCGCTCTGAATCCAGCATTCCCGTAATCCTGCGACCGCTGTGCCCTCGGTTCCATCCACCTGAAGGACAAGTAAATCGTCCCTCCGTACGCGCACATCCCAGGAACTGTTAAACTGGCAGATAATTCCATTTTTAAGTTCAAATATCCCATACGCCGAGTCATCGGCGGTGCAGGTATATTCCCGACCCTGCTCGTCTACCCGTTTAGGTATATGAGTAGCCCCTAAAGCGACAAGAGAGCGAATCTCCCCAAAGAGGTTATCGATCACATAGCGCCAGTGGCAGAACATGTCGATCATAATACCGCCCCCGTCTTCTTTGCGATAATTCCAAGGAGGACGCTGGGCGGGCTGGTGAAAGCCGTCAAAAACCCAGTACCCGAATTCTCCCCGTACCGATAGGATGCGGCCAAAAAATCCTGTTTGCATAAGATATTTTAGTTTTAATAAGCCGGGCAGCCATAGTTTGTCCTGCACAACGCCGTTTTTCAGCCCTGCCTTTTGTGCGGCCTGATACAGTTCAAGGGCTTGAGTCGTACTGGTGGCAGTGGGTTTTTCGCAGTAAATGGCCTTTCCTGCCTGGATAGCCTTCATAACCGAAGGGTATCGCAGCTCGGTAACCTGAGCGTCAAAGTATATCTCGTTTTTAGAGTCCGAGAGAGCTCCATCCAGATCCGTGGTATAGTTCTTTACATCATACTGGAGGGCTAAAGCTTTTAATTTAGCTTCATTCCGGCCCACCAAAAGCGGTTCTGGTACCAGCACATCCCCATTGCGGAGCCGTACTCCGCCCTGTTTCCGGATGGCTAAAATGGATCGTACTAGGTGCTGGTTTGTCCCCATGCGCCCTGTGACCCCATTCATAAGGATCCGTACATTCCGTTCCATACAAATATCTCCTTTTCCTATACGTGGTCTTTAAAAGCCTGAACGATCAGATTCAGGTATTCCTGCTGATTCATGCTCCAGTACCGGTTAGAGAAAATCTCTACCTCTATCATTCCGGAAAATCCATTCTTTTCCACTTCTCGACGAATACCCGGGATATCGATGCACCCCTCTCCCATTAATCCTCGGTCGTTTAAAAAGTCGGTCGTAGGGCTTTTCCAATCACACACATGAAAGGCGAAGATTTTTTTCTGTTTTCCTGCCCGCTCCAGCTCCCGGGGAAGGTTTGGATCCCACCATAGATGGTACACATCCACCGCTATCCCTAACAGGGGGTGATTAAGTTCCGAGCAAAGATCATTTGCCTGTTCTAAGGTAACAATAGCCGAACGGGTGTCCGCATACATGGGATGGAGGGGTTCGATAGCCAGGCGAATTCCTGCCTGCTCCGCATCTTTTATTATTACTTCCAATCCCCGGCGGATCTGAAGCCGGGATTCCGCAAGGGACTGACCGGGGTGAGCTCCGGGTACAATTACCAAAAGCGGAGAACCTAATTCTGCAGAAAGCTGAATAAAGGCCCGGTTATCTTCAATTCGGGCCCGACGCTCCGACTCAGAAAGAGCTGGAAAGAAGCCCCCGCGCACTGTGGCAACAATAGAAAGGCCTCGAGAACGGATCTGCTCGCCTATCGTTGCAGCCTTTCGTCCTTCTAGTGCATCTCGCCAGACCGATATGCCTTTTACCCCTGCTTCAGGATACCGGTCCATGGCTTCTTCTAGGGACCAGGGTTTGGTGGTGATGGTGTGCACAGCTAGACGCGTGGTATCTTGCATCATACAGAACCTCCTTTTACAAAAAATGAGTAGGGTTTTCCCTCTATTAAACGTTGTAAGTAAAGGGCTAATTCTAGGAAATGATAATCCCCCCACATGCAGGCTTCGCCATGAGGAACTTTGGCTCCAGGAGGAAGGTAATCCCATCCATTGGGGCGATGGTATACCGCATGCAAGAGCAGTCCTTCATGGTTTTCTCGAACTGATAGGTAGGGCTCTTGCATTAAAGTTAAAGCTGTTCGAAGCCCGGCAACTCCGTAAGGATGCTTTAAAAGCTCGGAAAGGGAAAGGTTGGGTTGCGTTAGCTGGGGTTGGGAGGAGGTTGGAAAGGTATCCGAGCTTTTAGACAAGCTTGCAGCAGAGTTTTGTTGTTTTTCATAGGAAAGAGAATAGGCTGCTAGCCGAAGAAGCCCCTGAGCTGCAATAGCAGCTGCAGAGGAGTCTACTGGTTCATAAGGGTTCTGAGGATCTGCGGGTTTGGATAGATCAAGGTTATGCAATAAAGGAGCGCCCGTATCCCAATAGGGTATTCCATCCGGTGGGGTAGTTTCGAGATAATAATCGGCCACGGCTTGGGCGGTTTCCATAAACCGTTTTAGTACCGAAGCTTTTGTAGGATAGTAGGGGAGGGAAAGGGATTGAATCTCCTCTTCAGATAGGGTTTGTATAAACTCTAGCTCTTCAGCAAACCCTAAAAGAATCCAGGCTAGGCCCCGGGTCCAGGTGCTGAAGGGAGAGTAGCCTTGTTGCGTAGAGGGGTTACGGAAAGCTCCGTTTACCGGATTAAATATAGCCTCATGGGCGGTGCGGCCTCGTACATCCCAGGAATCCCTACCGGTGCCAAAGTACACGATATATCGGGCAGTTGTTTCCGCATGTTGGAGCAGACGGCGCAGAAGATTCACTTTGCTATCCTGCTCTTCCATAAGGATCTGTCCTAGCAGGTAAGCCTGGGCCAAGGAGCGGAGGGATCGGATAGTGTCCGCAAAGAGAGAATGCGGCCCATTGAAGGAATAGATATAGCCAAGATCCCCCGGTAGTTCTTTAAATCGGGAGGCTTGCACGGCTCCCGAAACTCGCAGGGCCAAACTATAGTACTGTTCTTCCCAAAAAGAGGCTTCCATTTTGTTGCTCCGCGCTAGGCGTAGCAGGTTCCCATACGTGCTGATGTTGTTAAACCCATGGTCGTGTACTCCCCGGTGGGTTAGGTGGACAGGCATGTAGGTAAGGGTATTCGTTCGGCCATACTCTAAAAACCAGGATTCGCTGGTAAGATCATACACAAGCAGGGGAGCCCCGAACTGAAAGCCCTGGGTCCATTCGGTCCAGCCCTGTAAGGTATATCGACCCTGCCGGGAAAATACGGGGGAACCCTCTTGCGGATTCCATCGTCCGGCTAAAAGGCGAATTTTCCCTTGAGCTATTTGAACGGTTCTTTGTATATTCCCCCGAATTCCTTCTAAAGAAAAGGGAGAAAGATCGATCATACCCTACCTCCTTACAGTCGGGAGATATGGAATCCCCCATCTACATGGATCACACTTCCCGTAGAAAAAGGGAAGTCATTTTGAAGCAGGCTTAAAACAGCTTTTCCCACATCTTCTGCGGTTCCCCATCGTTTCTGGGGTACTAACCCCTGCTGGATAAGGGTGTCATACTTACCCTTAACTGCGGCGGTCATATCCGTAGCCATAATCCCCGGCCTAAGTTCGTATACCTGAATCCCTAGCTCGGCTAACCGGGAGGCCCAGAGTTTTACAGCCATGGCAAGCCCTGCTTTGGAAATGCAGTATTCCCCTCTCTGAGTGGAAGCAGTGTCAGCGGATATGGAGGTGACAAAAATAACCTTAAACCCACCTTCTAAACGGGAAACAAGGTTGTGATGTGCCCACTTTTGAGCCACTTGCTGAGTTAAAAAATAGGGACCCTGAAGGTTTATGCGAAGGAGCTCTTCGAAGGACTCTTCTGAGGCTTCTAAAATATCGGCCCGAACCCGAGGGGCGATGCCGGCGTTGTTCACGAGTCCCTCTATCTGGCCCAAGGTTTGCCACGCTTCTTCGACCAGACGCTTTCGGTCTTCCCGTTTTCCGATATTTGCCTGTAGCAGGACAAACTGCTGTTGTCTGGAAGGAGCTACCTGAATACAGAGCCTCTGGGTTTCTTCAGCCGCTTCTCTATTTTCTGCATAATTGATCCCTACCGAGAAACCGGCTTGGGCTAAGGAAAGGGCAATTCCTCTTCCTAGTCCCCTACTAGCGCCTGTTACTAGTACAGCGGGTGCATCGATCTTTTCCATGTCTTGTACCCCCCTCTTCTTTTTAATCCCTTTTCTTCTAAGGTCTAATTATTTTCAGTGCTCCTATGTTGTTGCATGCAATTTTAGCTTAGTATAGTATCGTAGAAGATTTTTTTTCTGTCAAGGGTCTGTATTAATCTAGCACTCGATAAAATTCTCCATCTTAAGCCGGGCTCCCCAGGGCGGTTGTTTCGTATAGAGCAGGATGGGGAAGATGAAGAGTAACAGGCAAAGAGGATGTAGGCGTACACTTCGCCCTTCTTTTTACAAAGTCCCCGCGAGATGAGGTTAGCTTCGAACCGTTTCATAGCCCGAGTGCCACAGGAATTATTTTCTAAGGTTGCCCTGGAAAAGTCTTGTTTGAGGGTTAAAGTTGAAAGAAGGGGATAAAAAAGGCATAGTATATCTATGAGTTTACTAGCCTTGAAACGAATCGACCTGTTTAAAGTAGTTTCCGCAAAAGTCCTGGAGGATTGGTTAAAAGGTTTTCATCCCTTTCAGAGGGAATACCATAAAGGTAGCTATCTGTTACACCAGGGTAAACCGTACACAGAACTCTGCTGTATTTTAGCCGGTGAGGTGAGTGCGGAAATCCAGGACTATAGTGGCCGAGTACTGAAAGTAGAAACTTTAAAAGCTTTTGAAGCTTTAGCCACCGCGGTGTTGTTTTCTCCGGATCGGTTGCTTCCCGTGTCTGTAGTGGCTCAAACCGAGGTTACCGCCCTTTGGGTTCCCCGCTCTGAGGTTCTCCGGCTCTGTAGCCTAAGTCCCCAGTTCCTGGAAAGTTTACTATCCGACATGGGTGCCCGAGTTTCTTTTCTCGCTCAAAAGATACGATTTTTGCAGTTTAGTACCATACGAAAAAAAATTGCTGAGTATCTGTTATCCCAGATGAGAGTTCAAGAATCCCGGGTGCTCAAACTTCCCCATTCTCGGGAAATGCTTTCGGAATTATTCGGAGTTACACGTCCGGCTTTATCTAGAGTGTTTTCAGAACTCTGTAAAGAAAAGGTGTTACGTAGCCAGGGTAGGAATTGCACGGTGATGGACCCTGCCCGGTTACGGGCTATGGCAGAGGAGGAAGAGTAGATTTCTTAGCCACTACAAGGGTGAGAAACGAAGAGGAAGGATCATAGGCCGTCCCATCGTACGAACCGTACCAATGTAGGTCGTAAAAGCCAGTATAGGTAAGATATGTTCTTAGCATATCCCGCTTCAATCGATAAAGGGAAACCCTGTTCTCAAGGGGCTGGTCGAAAGGCATAGAAAGATTCAAAGCTCCCGATACCCCTGCTTTTAGATTTTTTGAAAATAGCAACGTGGTTTGAAAATATACATGATCAGGGTCAGGCCCAGGAGTGTAGTATCGCTCTAGTTCCACTTTTGCAGCCTTTAAAGGAGGCAGGGAAAACTTGTCTTGGTTATCAAACTGGACCCGATCAAAATTAACAATCTGGACGATTACAAGTCCCTCAGGCTGAAGGACCCGGTACCACTCAGTTAGGGCTTTGTGAATTTGTTCGATCGTTTCTAAATGGACAAGAGAGTTTCCGATACAGTATACCCCATCAAAGGTCCCGGTACCAAAGGAGCTCAGGTTAAGCATATCCCCGATACGGAACATCTCCGATTCCTTTAGCCCCGAATAGGTTTTATTAAAATGGATCTTTTGCATTAGTTTCTGCCGAGCCAGATCGATCATGGCTTGGGAAAGATCGATTCCGACAATCGATATCCCTTGTTTGCTAAAGGCTTCTGCCAGAGCAAGGGTGTACGTGCCGGTACCGCAGGCAATATCAAGGATCTTTTTGCAAGAGGAAAGGTGTTTTAAAAGGAAGTCCAAGATCTGCGGTTCCAGGGGAAAGAGGGAATCGTAAAAATGGGAAAGGGCGGTATAGAAGTCCATACAATCGTATTATCTCTTATAGGGAATATAGGGGGTAATCTAATACGTGGCAAGAGTTTAGCAGAGCTTGCACGTAGCCAATTGTAGAATTAAAATATACATATAATACATATATCTTCCTTAAGAAGGAGGTCGGTATGAGCAAAACGATTCTTCTTCTACTTGCAGGTGTAGTACTTATTCTATCGGGATTTTTCGGTTGTAATCTACTAAGTATACAACTTGCTCCTTCAGCTTCGGATGATGGAAATGGTGAAAGCCCCATTCAATATACCCTCATTTATGACGGGAATGGGCAGACTGAGGGTTCTCCCCCCTATCCAGAAAAATATGCGCCCGGGGCCTTGGTTACGGTGAAGGGGAATATCGGGGGATTACGGAAAACCGGTTTTGGGTTTCAGGGCTGGAATACAAAACAAGATGGTACGGGAACCACCTTTTTTCAGAAGGAGACTTTTCCTATTAATGAACCTGAATATTACCTGTATGCCCGGTGGATAGCCTCAGGCACCCCTTTATGGGCTCGTACGGTTTCTACCGGTTCTGATTATGGTGTTTTTTTCGGAATAGTTACCGATGGGGAGGGGAACGTATTTGCGGCTGGCTATCAGAGTGGAAACCAGCTTTACACGTATGGGCTTGGAGTCTCAGTCTCAGGATCATCATCCTTAGGAGACAATGCCGTTCTGGTAAAATACGACAAAACGGGTACGGCGGAATGGGCTAAATCTACTCTTTCTCCAACAAATGGTACCACAGTTTTCTACGATTTAGCAGCAGATAGCGCAGGAAACCTATACGCTGTAGGGGTTCAAGTAAACATCTATGAGTATACCTATAGTGATGGAGTGTTCGTGGCTGGTAAATACTCAGGCGAAAACTGTGTGCTTGTAAAATACAGCCCCGAGGGAAACGCCCTATGGGCGAAATCGGTAACTGGAGGGCCGTCTAAAACTTGGTTTAACGCGGTAGCGGTTAGTGCGAGTGGGGATGTGTATGCAGTTGGAGCCCAATTTGGGACTGGCGTATACGATTATGGAAATGGGGTAACCGCTCAAGGCTCCAGCGACTACTCTAATTCCGTAATTGTTAAGTATACTAGTGCAGGAGTACCGCAATGGGCATGTTCCGTAATCACTGGTACAAATGCTTCAGATTTTTACGATGTAGCGGTGGATGCATCGAATAACGTGTATGTAGTAGGGTATCAGAGCGGAATAGGGAATTATACCTATGGAGGGGTATCTATAACGGGTAGTAGTTCGGATGAAAATGCGGTTCTAGTTAAGTATACTAGTTCTGGCAATGCCCTATGGGCTAAAACAACAACCGCAGGTACTTACGGGTCTGTTTTTTATGGAATTGCAATCGATAATAACGGGAACATTTATACCTGTGGTGGTCAGAGAGGAAACTCCCTCTACAATTATGGTTCAGTTTCTGTGGCCGGTACTTCCTCATACAATAATGCTGTACTTGTAAAGTATGACTCGGGAGGAAACGCTTTATGGGCGCGATCAGTTTCTTCAGGTTCAGATGAATCTTATTATTACGGAATCACAGTGGATGCAAGGGGTTCTGTATATGCGGTTGGTGATCAATATGGAAATTCCCCTTTGAGCTACGGACCGCAGGTAACGGTGACCGGTGCTTACAACCCAGGCTACAACTGTGTAATTGTAAAGTATGATTCCGTGGGGAAGGCTCTATGGGGAAAATCCACTATCTCTGCACCTGATCCATCAGGTTTTTATAAAGTGTCGGTAGATACCCATGATCAAGTATATGCGGTAGGTTATCAATATGATTCAGGCACTTTTGAGTATGGACCTTCCATTACAGCTACCGGAACCTGTCAATATGAATGCCCGTTAATTCTCTGCTATGTTCAGTAAACGGAGGGGGTGTATAACTCTTTAATAAAATCTTTTAGAAAGATTAAACATAGGAATTCTTCGGCTGAAAAAACAAGTACCCGCCTGTTAAAAATTAACCCTTAAGGAAACGAAAATATTTTCTTGCTACGCTTTTTTCAGGGGAGATGTAGAAAATTGCCTATTCTGCCCAGAGGGGGACTTGAACCCCCAAGCCCTTGCGAGCACTAGACCCTGAATCTAGCGTGTTTGCCAATTTCACCATCTGGGCTTGCAATTAACCGTACCGGGGTTACCCGTACCTTTTGATTGTACTTGTATACTACTTAAGCTTATAATAGTGTGTCAAGGTTGGCAGGAGTGGGGGAGGGTGCTACTATGCAGGGCATGAGGGAACAATGAAGACATCTATTCTTTTGGTGGAAGATGAGGTTCTTATAGGTCTTGCGGAAAAGCAGCAACTAGAAATGTACGGATATACCGTAACATCTGTAACCAGCGGAGATAAGGCTATCTGCTAGGAATGCAAGGCCGCAAACACCAAAACCTTTCCCCCGGATTAGGTCTAACTCTTGTTACGATGCTCCTGGAACAGCTTGGGGGTTCCTGTGAGCTGAAAGATGATAAGGGTACTAACTGGACAATTCAGTTTAAGGTTTGATAAGGGCGCCGCAGGCTATTATGTGCCGCAGCCATTCTTTAAGGGGGGCTATAGTGTATACGCAACCGCTTGTGAAGTTTAAGCAGTGCACCCAACAGAACAGGGGAAAGCGGTAGTTCAAAAGCCCTAAAAAAGCTGTGGGTAGGGTAGAAGGCTAGATAACAGGAGAGTCTCTTTTTATTAATTTTTTAAAAACATTAAAAAAGCGCCGTAGAGAGGGGTGGACCTCCGGCGGCGCTATCTATGTAAAGTCCGGTTGCCCGGACTGCCGAGGCCCCCTTTAGGGGGCTAGTAATCGGAACCCCTGGGGCGAACAATTTAGGCTCCCAAAGGGGCTAATGAGCTAAGCCCTGTATAGGGGCTAATAGCTTTACGGAAGGTAGGCTACTCATGCAGAATACCCCATCTCTTCCCTTTGTTTCAATACCTTTACCCTTGCGTGTTTACTCCTCTTCTTTCACAATTTCGATTTTAATCGAATGAGTGTCCGCGGGAGCTTCTTTTGGGGGTATTTCTACCCGTAAAATACCTTTGCGAAACACGGCTTTAACATTATCCCGATCGAATTTGTCTTCGGGAACAAAGTATTTCTGTTCTTCAATATCTTTTAGTTTAAGACGATGTTTGAAGTACCGGATGTTATCCTGCGGCAGGAACTCGGGAGCAACCTTGGCGGATAAAATCAGGTAATCTCCCTTAAAGAAAAGGTGTATCTGATCTTCTTGGAAACCTGCCAGAGCAAACTCAAATACTAGCGTTTTGTCCGGTTTCATATAGGCATTGGTAGGAGGATAGGGATAAGTAGGATAGTAATCCGTGTTTTCATCCCACTTGGATTTAATTCGTTCGCCGATTTCGTTAAGATCGAACCTGTCTTGAAAAGCCGAGCCTACTTTCTCAGCAGTTTCAAAGATCTCGTCCATAATTCGGCCAAGATCTACCACAATTTTTTCTTTCATACTACACCTCGTCTAGAGCGCGATCGGGAACCTTTAAAGGCTTCCCTCTTCATCTACGATGAAGGCGGTCCTTTTGGCACCGCAAACAATATGTATGCAAGAATTGTACCAGGAATTGTACTAGAAAGGCAGGGGTATAAAGGATGGTCTTTTCTATCTTATTATATATTAAAGAATTAGATACCGTTTTTTTGCAGTTTTCTAAAGCAAATGTATGACTTTTTTATCGGGAAGTAAATGGGTAAAATTGATACATAATTTTCGAGGAATATCCAGATCTGTATCTATTTAACACAGGTGAGTAGGAAAACCAAATAGCGGGTACGGTTGCGCAAGGGGCTGGATACTGGTATGCTCCATCCAACATGCGCATCCTGTACATAGGAGAAATTGTGGGTAAGGCAGGGGTGTTTTGCGTAAAAGCGCTATTACCCACTCTTCGTAAGGAAAAACAAATCGATTTTGTAATTGCGAACGGAGACAATGTAACCGGTGGATTCGGCTTAGGCAAAAACCACTCTATTTATTTACGAAAATTAGGAATCGATGTTCTTACGGGTGGAGAATGTATATATTATAAAAAAGATATGGTTGAACATATTAACACGGTTCCCTATATCCTTAGACCGGCAAACTATCCACCCGGGAATCCGGGACGGGGATATGGCATCTATTCGGTCGGTTCAAACCGGTTAGGGGTGGTGAATCTTTTAGGGCAATCGGGATTCAACCGGGTGCATTTAAGCAACCCCTACAGTCTCTTGTCTCAAATTGTGGGAAAAATACGGGAAACCACGCCCTGCATTCTAGTAGACTTCCATGCCACAACTACCGCAGAAAAATACTCCCTGTTTTTTCATGCGGATGGGATGGTTTCAGCGGTGGTGGGTTCCCATTTTAAGGTGCTTACTGCCGATGCTCGTATCCTTCCCAAGGGGACAGCGATTATTACCGGAGCAGGTAGAACAGGAAGTATAAACAGTGTGGGCGGGCTAGATCCGGAAATCGAAATCCGAAAATTCCTTACTCAAATCCCGGAACGGTCAAAAGATACCTGGGACACCCTGGAATTACAGGGGGTAGTAATTGAAATTGAGGACTCAGGGAAAGCCCGATCTATAGAAATGCTCCGCTTACCTTGTAAGGAGGTACCGGATGAGAGAAGTCGGGATAGTAACGAAGATTGAAGGAGATACGATCCTTTTAGAATGCAGGCCTTCTGCAGCCTGTCACTCCTGTAAGGGGGGAGTTTGTGGAGCGAAGAACCGAAGTATTCGGGCAAAAAACTCTTCTAAGCTTCCCCTTTCGGTAGGAGATATAGCAGAGATATATGTTCCCTCCACCCAAGCTGTGTCTTCCGGAGTACGGGTTTTAGGAATGCCTATTTTACTATTTGTTCTATTTTTCTGGGGAGCAGGGCATTTTATGTCCAATGCAACCGAGGGAGTGCAGGTAGCCTTTGGAATCTTAGGTATGGGTTTGGGATTTGGGTCTATGTATTTTTTAGGGAATAAAACCTCTGTCTTACCCCAGATTGTGAGGAAATTAGAACTTTCTAATCTTGAAAGCTTGGAACAGGAAGTTCCGGAAGAACTAGAGTCTCCTTTACTGTTTAAAGATCATCCGCCTTGATGATTGAAGACGGCCAAGGGGTAGTTCCTACCTCCTCGTGCCTCTATACCTCTCTTGGCCCGGCATCCAGGGGGGGAATATTTTTAACCTAGCTAGAGTATTCTCGTACGAGCTTCTGGATTGTATCTGCCATCTGGCTTAAAGAAACCTGGTGCTGAATGTATCCGTTTTCATAAGCAACCCGGGGCATGCCGTACACTACACAACTTTCTTCATCCTGCCCAATGGTAATGCCCCCTTCCTGGTGAATGGCTCCTATCTGGGTAGCTCCGTCTTTCCCCATACCGGTCATAATAACGGCTAAGGCTCGGTTCCCATACTGTTTAGCTACAGATTCGAATAGCACATCTACCGAAGGACGATGTCCATTTACCGGCGGGGTATCCAGTAAGTGGACCACAGCGGCTAGGGGACGTTTTTCCACAATTATATGCCGGTTTCCGGGAGCAATAAGGATACGGCCGGGTCGTAGCAAGTCTCCTTCGGAAGCTTCCTTTACCTCTAAGGTGCAAATCCTGTCTAGGCTTCTAGCAAATTCTTCAGTAAAGCCGGGAGGCATGTGTTGGACTACCACGATGGGAACTGGAAAATCTTCTTTCAGGCGAGGGAACACTTCTCGTAGAGCATTAGGCCCTCCGGTTGATATACCTAAGGCTACTATTTCAATAGGGCCGGGAGATTTACGAGGAGGGGAAACTTTTTTAGGAAGTTCGGCGGTTGGCGCCAGGGGTGGAGCGGGGGATGGAGGGGTAACCGATTCAGGCCGAGTAATTACCGGAGGTCTCACATCCTTTATAACAGTGCTTTGGGTAGTCTTGCTTCGGTTTTTACGATATTTCCCACCGTAAGCCCGAATCATTTCTACCAAAGTTTTTTCTACATTCTGCAGTTCACTTCCATCCCCACCGGTAGGCTTTAGGATAAAGTCCTGGGCCCCTAAGGTTAGGGCTTCCATGGTTATATGGGCACCTTGCTCTGCATGGGATGAAAGGATAATTACAGGAACTTGAATATTCCGTTTTTGTCTTTCCCTTAAAAACTCTATGCCGTTCATTTCCGGCATTTCCAAGTCTAGAATTATGATATCAGGATCGAGTTTTTCTAATTTTGCAAGGGCAAAAGAGCCGTTCATGGCTTTGCCGACTACCTGCATGTCCGGATGATGTTCTACAATTCTTCCGATTACATTACGCATTAGGGCAGAGTCATCTACGATTAATACGGATATTTTTTCATCCGACACTTTTTGCTCCTTATTAAAAACATATGGAATTATACGAACTTACGATAAATGCAAGCCCATTCGGTTTTGATAAACTCGAACCTGGTATTCATACCAAAGAGGGATTCAGAATGCCCGATGAACAGATAGGAATGATTGCTCATGGATTCCCAAAAGCGCTCTACCGCTGCTTTTTGCGCTGCTTCATCAAAATAGATAAGTACATTTCGGCAGAACACTACATCTAAATTGCGAAGGCCGCTATCGTTTTTAAGATTGTGATAGTCAAACCGAATCAGTTGTTTTAACTCTTCCTTTACCTGGTATCCGTTACCTTTTTTTTCCATGTATTTTTTTAAATACTTTTCCGGAATATCCTGTACCCGGTTTTCCGGATAAAACCCTTCTTTTCCTACCATAAGGCTTTTCAGGCTAATATCGGAGGCTACGATTTTTATGCGGTAATCGGGGGGTAGAACGTCTTTTAAAACCATAGCGATGGTGTACGGTTCTTCACCGGTAGAACAACCGGCACTCCACACTCGAAACTCCCGATCGGCTCGGGTTGCTTTATATTTAAGCAGATCGGGAACTACGTAATGCTCCAGCGTATCGAAATGAGCAGTGTTCCGGAAAAAACGGGTAAGGTTGGTGGTAACCGCGTCTAACAAAAGTTTTAGTTCTTCGCTATCCCGTTTGAGTTGGTCGAAATAAGCAGATGCGCTAGGTTGATTTACTATTTTAAGGCGTTCGCGTATCCGGCTTTCCAGAATGGTTCGGTTTGTACTGGAAAAATGTATACCGCTAGCTTCATAAATTAGGGTACGAAACTTTTCAAACTCTGTATCGTTCAGTACTTCCGACATGTACCTTGTAGGATAGATTTTCTTGAAGCTAACTGTCAAGATCGGGATTTTGAATTGACATTCCCCTCCAGGGCACGAATAATACCAGTACATGAAGAAATATATTTTTGTCACAGGCGGGGTGTGTTCTAGTTTAGGAAAGGGAATTGCTGCAGCCTCGATCGGTTGCTTATTAGAGCATCGGGGTATGCGGGTACGGATGATAAAAATTGATCCCTATATTAATGTGGATGCAGGTACTATGAGCCCGTACCAGCACGGGGAAGTGTATGTAACCGATGATGGTGCGGAAACAGACTTAGATTTAGGGAATTATGCCCGTTTCACTAGTTCTCCCCTGTCTAGAGCAAACTCTATTACTACGGGTCAGATCTATCAGGAAGTAATTCAGAAAGAACGAGAAGGCAGGTACTTGGGCCGGACCGTTCAGGTTATTCCTCATATTACCGACCGCATTAAACAGCGAATTTTAATGGTGGGAGAGGAAGGGGATGTAGATGTAACCCTTGTAGAAATTGGGGGAACGGTAGGAGATATCGAATCTATTCCCTTTTTAGAAGCCTGCCGGCAAATGATTCATGAGTTCGGAAAAAAGAATGTTTTAGCCGTGCATTTAACGTTAGTACCCGAAGTATTCGGAAGCGAATTAAAAACGAAACCTACCCAACACTCGGTTAAAGAACTGAGGGAAATAGGAATCCAACCGGACGTGCTTCTTTGTCGCGCCCCCCGACCCTTAAGTGAAGAGATGCGGCGGAAGATCGCTCTGTTTACCAATAGAT
>JBDNDI010000220.1:0-5006 GCA_046719195.1 Spirochaetales bacterium
GGATCAAACCGACCAGGTGGAAATGCAAGAGACCGAAATCGGCCCCCTCCCTGCCCATTGGCAGGTGGTGAGGTTGGGGGAGGTGTACCCCCCGACCTCGCAGCTCCGTAAGGAGGAACAACATTATTACCCATCAAAAGTCTCCACCGAGCTCCTCCGTCCCTATCGTCTCCATGGTTTGTGGTTAGTAGCTCCTCCGACCCCGACCCCATTTCGACCCCATTGTGTTGTGTAGACGTAGCCACCTCCGTCCCTATCGTCCCTATAGGATGTCCCCAGGGGTAGGAACTATCACGGACGTCACGACCCTCATAATAAACATGCTCCCAAACAGTGAAAAATCAATTCGCTGACTTTAAATCCAGATCGAAATATAATTACCTCTATAAAAGGAGGGTTCACCTTCAAACCAAAATTGGAACCAAGGCTCTTTGCGCCCTGCGGGAGTATATAAGATAGGTATGTATAACTTTTGTTCCTCCGTCCCTCTGTTTATGTTTATATTAGTGGTTATCCTGTAGCTTCCTTCTTCTTCTCTCTTGGTATGGAAGATTTCTTGTCTTGGTAATGGGAATTTTGTTTCCATACTTGTTAACTCAGCTAACTCTTTCTCTGCTTGACGTAGAAGATTTAAAGCCTTTTGCGCCACTTGCATATCAGCAGCTGAAGGATTCCCCGGAGCATATGCAGCTTGGAGTATAGCTTTAGCTTTCCGAACAGTTGCTTCTGGATCACTTGGAATAGGATTCAGATCAACAGGAATTGATCCCCCAACTGCATATCGATTACCCTCAGCATCAATCACAAAATCGTATTGAATAGGACCTGCTGCGTAAGGGCCTAAGGTTTTAAGATGAGCCCATTCATGGGCTTTTACAGCCCCATCTATCGAAGAGAGGGGGGAAAGCATAGACTAAATTTACCAATTATTTTGGTTATAATAAAGAAGTCTATTTGTTTTATCAGCCAGAAATAGGATAAGAATACTCCATTGCAGAGTATACTATTAAGAAAAGATTAACTACATCTTAGTTGTAATCAAAGTTTTAAAAATAGAACAGGAATTAATTCTTGACTAAATGAATTGAGCTTGTGGTTACATCAAGAACACGTAAATAATGTCAGGTAGTCTATATCGAGAAAAGACATGGGGGTGCGAATATGGGGAGTGGGGTATAGAATATTGGATTTAAAGCGAGAAATAGTTTCTCATAGGGGGAATCCTTTACTCGACTTCCATTATTTATTTTTTCCAAAAATTGGGGAATAATACCTAAGCAATTCTTGCTTATTTGCGTAACTTATTATTTTGAAATAAAATAAAATAAATTAACAGATTGTATTAGATTGGATCATAAATTGGCATGATAATTGCAAATTATAGTTGTTGGGTTAAACCCACCTACGATCCTAGATCGTAGATATAATATATAACAGGAGTTATATCATGAAGAAAGTAATGTTTGTATTGATGATCGCCTTAGCGGCAACAGGTTTGGTTTTTGCTCAGCCTGGTCCTGCACCCTGGGGACGGCAGATGCCTTATGCACCCATTCAATCTCAGCAAGAACTGGTTAAAGTAGATGGAACTCTGTCTCTCATTAATGGAATGATTGGAGTAAAATCAGGCAGTAAGACATATTACACTCCCATGTTGGCGAGACTAGCGGGTTTTATTGAAGGGATTAAGGAAGGAGGCTTTGTGCGATTAGAAGGATACGCCTTTCCTATACCTGCTGCGCCTGAATACAATATGTTGCGAGTGACAAAACTTTCAGTAGGCGGTAAGGAGTATGACTTTAGTCAAATGCCTTTGGCTTGGGGGCAAAGAGGTAATATGCCCTATTCTAGGAGAGGAATGATGGGGCCTCAACGATGGTAGAAGTAAAACTTCAAACCCAATAGATGACGATAGTAGTATTACATCTTGAGAAAATGCAAAAGGCTAGGGCAATCCAAAGGATAGGGCAATCCTGGCCTTTTTTATTACTTCTTTATATTCCTTAGGTCATGTCATAAGTTTTAAAAGTAAATAAGTTACAGATGATTCTTCTGCCATCCGCCCTCCATCCCATCCCATCCTTTCCCTTCCCTCTCTATTCCTATTCCTATTCCTATCCCTATCCCTATCCCTCCGTCCCTTGTCGTCCCTCGTCCCTTGTTGTAGTGTTTTTATTAGTAATTTTTTTATTAGCAAAGCCCAACATCCTCCGTCCCCACAAGAGAGAGAGTCCCCACAAGAAAGAGCAATAAAGCAATCGGCCCCAAATGCGCCATTGGATTGTACGATATCTGTCTGTCTTCCGTGGCATAGGCTATGTGTAAGCGTCCATACCATCATACTTCCTCAATTCTTCAAAAGAGCGTACTTAAGAGAGTATCTCCACTACTAGGTTACTTCATTGGTACTTCTTACTAATGCACTCCTTATTTCTGAATATTGCTCGAAATGATCGAAAGGAGAATAACTTAGAAACCATAGCAAGACTATCTCAGCGATGTTTGAGGTAAAAGGTAAAATTGAAATTTAAGATTCACCCAAAATTTCTGGTAATGCATTGATTAATGAAATATCTGGTTTCTCAAGAATAAAATACTCCTTATTCCTTAGAAATGATACCCCATTAAAGGGATAGTCTAAGGGATTTTGTACAATCCCTGCACGAACGGGATTCTCCGCAATATATCTGAATGCATGGAGTAATTCTTGTAAGCCGTTTATGATGATACTCTTAAAACGATCATACCAGACATGTCCTGTATATCCCATTATTCGGTTGAATCTTTGTGCAAAAACCGAAAGGATCCATTGCATAATTCGCGAAAGGTTAGAATTATGGGTAGGCTTAATAAGGAAATGGATATGGTTATTCATAATGCAAAAATTAAGTAGAGAAAAAGAGTACTTGCGTTTGGCTTCCTTTATTACTTCGAGAAAAAGTATTTTTATTTTATTTTCTTGTAAAATGAACTCCTTACGATTTGCTCTCGCAACTACGTGGTAGGTGCTACCGCTAATAATCTTTCGTGGTTTTCTCATACCATAATAAACAGCCCGATCTTGCAGCTTGATTTAATTTTTGAATAAAAAAAGAAAAATTTTCCCTAAAAAATTTTACCTTCGTCCGAAAAATTGTGTCCCCTTCCCCAATAATTCCCTATTCTGCTCCAAAAAGGGCAAAATGCACCTCTGCCCTCTTTATTTCTCGTCCTCCTTCTAACCTCCTTCTAATCTCCCTTCTAACCTCCGTCCCCTTTTCGTTCCAATTCTTTCCATTTCCGCCCCAAATGCACCTCCGAAATGCGCCTCCGTCCCCAATTCTGGTTGTCCCCCTGTCCCTAATGAACCTAATGCACCTCCGTCCCTTTTATACCCTTTATACCCTAATGCACCTCCGTCCCTTTTATACCCTTTATACCCTTTATACCGTCCCCCTACCTATCCTTCATCCTCCATCCCTTCTTCCGGTTCTGGATAGGGAGTAGCAGGGGTTTGGGCGGCTTTGGGTAATAAGTGAACAGGCAAGAACGCTTTTCCGGCTATCAGTGTCGGCACAACGGCACTTGCAATAACCGTGGCTACGAGGAATGAATATTGGCTCTGGGTGATAATCTTGTGGGTTAACCCATAAAGGGCCGAGATTGTACCGAAGGTAAGGCCTGTGGACATCAAAAGAGTATAGTACCACCGTTCCTTTCGATCGTTACGAAATTTGGTGATGACCGGGAATAATCCGAATATTTTTGAGAATACTTTACCCCCCAATAGAACCAGGAACACCAAGGGTGCTGCAATAAGAGAAGGCACCGAGACGAAGGTTCCTGCCCGTAGAAAATAAAAGGGAGTTAAAAACCCAACGGTTAAAGTCCGTAGGCGGCGCATCCAATGGGCATCTTCAGAGGAAAACTCGGCCAGGATCATCCCTGCTATATACGCAGGTAGTACAGCTTCGCTACCTGACCATAAGGCTATCCCACCTAAACCAAAGAGAACCAGCATGATCCATTTAGTTCGGATAGCTGCCGTACGGTTCCCATATACCCGGGTTAACCTTCGGCTGAAAGAAGGAAGTACCGCCAAAATCAACCCAGTTACAGCAATGAACACGAGAGTTTTATAGGTAAAAGGGGCGAAAAGGAGACCTAGGGCGATAACCGTTCCTAGATCGTTTATAAAACAGGCTCCTAGAACCCCTTTCCCAAACTCTGTGCGGTTTAACCCTGTTTCCAGCATTACTGCGTACACTACGGCCATCGAGGTTGTGGAAAGGGCTACACCGGCTAAAAGACTAGCTCTCGAATCCCATCCTAATACATAGTAGGCCAGAACAGCACATCCAAAGAAGGGAGCAAAGAATCCGATTAAACCCACAACCGAGACTTCGGTAAGTTTTAATTTCATTACCTCCGGGTCCAATTCTGTACCAGCTAGAAACGTGAGCAAAATGGCACCGGAAGATGCGAGGAATCGAAGCCATTCTTGGTTTGCGCCGAGTGCGTCCAATTGTCCGAAATAGGAAGCTGCAGCGGCAGCAACCACCCCCATACAGATTTCTACCAGGGCAATGGATATCCCTAGGTGATACGCGATAATGGCTGAACCTACTGCCAGGGTAAGCCAGACTGTAGCAAGAACATAGATTGATTCCATTCCATTTCCTCCATTAGATTGCCCTCTTGTCTTAAGGGGTAGAAAATAAAAAACCCGCTTAAAGCGGGTTGAGTTTTACCGTGTTTTATCCCCCGCTTAGAAACTTTCTAGCGGTAGGAGTCATTAGCCTTTACAGGGCGTTTAAAGGGGAACTCCATCCCCGAGATGTAACATCTCGTATCAGAAAAGAAGAGAAGAATCAAGAGGGAGAACAATATACAAAATTCTTCATTACCAAAGAGAGTTACTGCTAGGTTTAAAAAGAAGCATCTTAAAAGCAGGCATTGGGAGAATACTGGCGCATCTCCAGCAGTGTGGAAGTTAATTTTCTGCTGGTGACTCCATTGGGTGAGTG
>JBDNDI010000221.1:0-4982 GCA_046719195.1 Spirochaetales bacterium
CGAGGTTCAAAACCTGGTGGTCTCTACCAAACATATTGTATTAAACCCTCTTCCCGACTGGAGTTTTAACCAGAAAAACTCTTACGACCGGTTGTGTCGCCACTTTGGTACTGCGGGACTCAAAGGCTTTGGGTTTCAGGAAGAAGATCCCGAACTATTAGTTGCAGGGATCCTCTTGGAGTATGTAGAAGAAAATGCAAAAAATCTGCTGCCCCATATCCGTGATTTGCGGAAATATAATCAACAAGAGTTCCTATTGTTAGATGAAACTACGCTCCGGAACCTAGAGCTTGTACAGAATTTATACGATGGAACAGACAGATACACGTTAAAATCCATACTAGATCATACTAAAACAGCGATGGGAAAACGTCTGTTACGTCGGTGGATACTCCAACCCTTGGTAAAGAAAGAGCAAATACTAGAACGGCAGAGGTGGGTAGATCGACTGTACCATGAGCAGAAACTCTTGCAAACGCTGCGAAACCTTCTAGGGGAGATCTTAGACTTAGAACGTCTTTCCGCTAGAGTTGCCCTCGACAAAGCCCATCCCAAGGATTTAGCAGGAATAAAAGTTTCCTTGGAAAGGGGAGTAGCCGTGTTGGAACGGTTACCTTTTTTTAAAGAAACCCTAACTCTTTCGGAACAGGATATCACTTCTTTAAAAGAGTTGATTGCCAAAATCGAACAATGTTTAGTTGAAAATCCACCCACGTTCCTTACAGAAGGGAATCTGATACGGCAGGGATACAATGCAGATTTAGACTATTTAAGAAGTTTAAAACAGAACAGTCAGTCGATTTTAGAAGAGTATGTGGAATCAGAAAAACAGGCAACAGGAATCCAGAACCTAAAAGTACGATACAATCGGATTATTGGCCATTATTTAGAAGTAACTAAATCAAACCTTTCCCTTGTTCCAACTCATTTTATTAGAAGGCAATCTCTTGTGGGAGGAGAAAGATTCACCACCGAACGGTTGATGGAATTGGATGCTCAACTACAGACGGCTCAGGAGAGGAGTCTCCAGCTAGAAAAAGAGCTATTTTTGTCTCTACGGGAGCAAATAAAGACTCAACTATCTTCGGTGCAAGCTCTTGCCGATGTTTTAGCCCAGATTGATGCCTTCCAGTCCCTGGCCTATGCCGCCACTCTTTACGGCTATACAAAACCGGAGATAACCTCCTCGAAAAGCTTATACATCTCTGATGGCAGACACCCCGTGGTGGAACGGCATCTTCCTCCGGGCGAATTCGTTCCAAACTCGCTTTCTTTAGAAGGAGAAGGTAAGTACTTTGCTCTAATAACCGGTCCTAATATGGCGGGCAAATCCACTTATCTTCGACAGACTGCTTTAATTCTTATTATGGCCCAGATGGGTAGTTTTGTTCCTGCCCAGGAAGCCCGAATTGGCCTAGTAGATCGAATATTTTGCAGGGTAGGGGCTCAGGACAATCTTGCTAGAGGAGAGTCCACCTTTTTAGTTGAGATGAATGAGACCGCTTATATTCTCCGTTCTGCCACGGACCGTAGCCTAATCATCATGGATGAAGTAGGTAGAGGAACCGGTACAAATGACGGCTTGGCAATTGCATGGGCTGTGATGGAATACTTGTTAGATGTAGTACAGGCTAAGACTCTGTTTGCTACCCATTATCATGAACTTACTGCTTTGAATCACCCCCACATGCAAAACCTATCCATGGCCATTCGAGAACAAGGTACAGAGATAGTTTTTTTAAAAAAAGTGAAGGAAGGTCCTTCAAATAATTCCTACGGAATCCATGTGGCGAAACTAGCTGGGTTGCCTCCCGAAGTGTTGAATCGAGCTTCGGGAATCCTTTCTCATTTAGTTTCCCTAAAAGAAGGTTCTACCCTTCTTTCTAACCTCCCTACCCCTGAACCAATAGTAAAATCCGAACCCTCATCTGAACCCGTTGCTTTCTTGAAAGATTCAGCTCTACTGAATCATTTAAAAAAAGAGATAGAGGAGTTTCCCTTAGATACTACCCCTCCCCTAGAAGCATTAAACTTTCTTGCGCAGTGGCAAAAAAAATTAAAGGCAGGTTCAGTAAAACCCAAACGAAAATCTCCCTCCCTTTCTGAAGCAAAAACCCCTTTTTTGCTGTAATAACATTCTGTGAACCGTGTAGCATTAACCCTTATCGATCTATTATTTCCTGAGTCGTGTATACTGTGTGGAAAATGGATATTAGACAGAGTAGGGGATTATCCTCTCTGCCCTTCCTGTAAAAAAACTCTCCAAGTGTTAAAAGGAAGAAGGTGCCAGATCTGTTCTACCGTACTTACCTCCCAACAAGAGACTTGTCTGGAATGTCGCAGTATCACCTTTGCTTTTCAACAGAATCTTTCCTTTGGGTTGTATCGGGGGGCTCTAAAAGAAATTCTTTTAGCCTACAAATCTAGAGGCATTCAACGTCTTAAGGGTTTGTTTGCCGAACTTGTATACGAACTATGGAAAACCGCATATGAGGGGCTTCCTATTGTACCGGTTCCTTCCCGGCCGGAGAGTGTAAAGGAGAGGGGATTTGATCCCATGAGAGAGATTTGCAAAGATTTACAAAAGAAATATCAATTGGATATCCGCTATATACTCTCTAGGCATAAGGGAACCTGTCAGCAAAAGGTATTGGGAAAAGAAGAAAGAAGAGCCAATTTAAAAAATGCTTATTTTCTTTCTCAGCCTACTGTTAAATCGTTTCCCTTTCTTAAAAAGGTTGTACTCCTGGATGATGTATTTACCACAGGGGCCACCCTCCATGCCTGTTCAGAAATCTTAAAAATGGCGGGTACCGAACAGATTTATGGACTTACCCTTGCAAGGGATTAGGTCCCGGAATTACAGTACCCAATACAATACCCTTTCTAAGGTGCGTAGGGCACTAAGGTGTTGACATTCCTAGTTCCTGTTGGTATGTTTGCTATAGACAGTGTTGGGCATCTGGGAAAAAGAGTCGCCGCGTCGACTCTTTTTTTATACCCAATGAATTAGGATAAATTCGAATGAAAGATCTAGATGCAGAAATTCTAGCAGATATAGAGCCGGTTCTTCAAGGCATGGGGTATGGGGTGGTAGAAGTCCATACGGTTATGCAGAAATCGGGTTTAAAAGTGTATATTGTCATTACGAAAAAAGGGGGAGTAAATATAGACGATACTACGGAGGTTTTACAGTTACTAAAACCCCGCATTCAGATCCTTACCGATTCCCCGGATATTTATCTGGAAGTCTCTTCCCCCGGAATCGACCGTATTATCAAAAGTACTAGAGAGTATAGGGTTTTCTTAGGTAGAGGAATCAAAATCCTGATTGAAAAAGAACAGTGGATCGGTGGTATCCTTCAAGGAGTAGAAGAAAATCGTTTGCTTCTGAAAAACAAGGATAAGGAGTTTTCCATTCCTTTTGAAAAAATAAAAAAAGCAAAGCTTGATTATACAGAGGAGGTGCAGAGTTCGTATGGCATCTGAACTCGCCGAAGCCATCCGCATGCTTGTGCAGGATAAAGGCATTTCCGAGGAACTAGTATTAAAAACAATTGAAGACTTTCTCCTAGCTGCTTATAAAAGAAAATTCGGCACCATGGAGAATGCCGTGGTTCGTTTCAATGAAGATGGTACGGAGGTAACCATCTTTGCTAGAAAGCGAATTGTAGAGGATGACGAACTAGAAGACCCAGTCTTAGAAATAGGAATTACGGAAGCTCGTGAATTAAACGAAGATTCCGAAGTGGGGGATGAACTCCTTATCGAGGTAAATCCCAAAGAGTTTGATCGGGTAGCTGTTCAAACAGCCAAGCAAAAAGCCCGGCAAACTTTACGGGATATTCAAAAAGATACCCTTTATTCGGAGTTTAAAGACAAGGTAGGAGAAATTATTATTGGATACTATCAACGGGAGCGAAATGGCAATATTTATGTAGATTTAGGGAAAACAGAGGGAATTTTGCCTAAGAAATACCAATCTCCTAGAGAAACCTATAGACCTAACGACCGAATTAAGGCCCTTATATACGAGGTAAACAAAACTCCCTCAGGACTGCAAATTGTCCTTTCCCGTACTCACACAGAGTTTGTAAAACGAATTTTTGAACTAGAAGTTCCGGAAATTTACGATAAAACCGTAGAAATTTTTAAAATTGTTCGGGAACCCGGGTACCGTACAAAAATTGCCGTTTATTCCACCAAGGAAGATGTAGATCCAGTGGGAGCCTGTGTTGGCTTAAAAGGGGTGCGTATACAGGCTATAGTCCGGGAACTCGAGGGAGAGAAAGTAGATATTCTAAAATATGATACAGATCCGAGAGTTTTTATCCGCAATGCTTTATCTCCCGCGGAAGTGTCTCAGGTAATTATTTTAGACGAAGGGAAAAGACAAGCCTTAGCGGTTGTGGCCGACAATCAATTATCTCTGGCTATTGGAAAGCAGGGCATGAATGTACGGCTTGCCAATCGTCTAGTAGATTGGACTATCGATGTAAAAACTGAGTCTCAGTTTGCCGAGATGGACATCTCCGCAGAAACGAAGAAAGCTATTTCCGCCCTTTTTGGAGAAGTATCAGAAGGGGAAGAGGAAATATCGTACGTAGAAGAATTGCCTAATATTCCTAAAACTATTGTAGAGAAACTGAAAGAACACGAAATAGAGCTAATCGAACAACTCATCGAACTCAGCAATGAACAGCTTTCCTCTATGGGGTTATCTTCTTCAGAAATCCAGACTGTGAGAAGTATCCTAGCAGAAACCATTGAAATTGTGCAGGAAGGACCTACTGCTGCCGAGGCCTCAGTTTCTGAAGCTCCTTCCGAAGAAACCGCACCTAAGGAAACGCTAGTGGAAGAGCAGTATGAGTGTCCGGAATGTGGAGCTGCCATAACCTTAGATATGACGACTTGTCCAAATTGCGGAGTTGGGTTAAGTTTTGAGATTGAAGAAGAGGAACAGCAAGAATAGGTATGGAAGA
>JBDNDI010000222.1:0-4972 GCA_046719195.1 Spirochaetales bacterium
TTAGCCCCTCGGGCAAGGTAGGGTCAAAATGCAGATATACCGTTTCAGTGGGTGGGGGATCTTCTTCTCGAACACGCAGAAAAAGTTCCCCGCTATGGGCAAAGAGTTTCCAATGCAGTCGGCGAACATCGTCGCCGGGGATATATTTGCGGATTTCTAGCTCTTCTGTACGGGTTTTGAGAGGCCAGGGTGCAAGGAACCGAGTTCCTCCTTCTGCAGTTTTCAGGGGAGAAAGAGAAAAGGGATAGGGTTTGGGCAACACGAGTAAACGTTCCTCCAAGGTAAGAGGAATTTCCCCTAAACAAAAGCCAAAACAGTCTTCTACTCCAAGAATCCCAACAGGACCTATATAGTCGCCGCGCCGGGGAGGAGGGGTAGGCGTGTGGGTAAGAAAGGGAGAGTGCCAAGAAAGGAGAGCGCTCCACTCGAAAACCCGCTTATTCCAGCTAAAAACTCGATAGGAAAAGCGGAGAACAACCCCGGGAACATACTGCAACCCGTTTAATACGGATGCCGGAAACTGGATCTGAAAGGGTATTTCTGTTTCTGCAAGCTGGGGATTCGGGGGACGGATTAGTTGTATATGTTTCTCTAGATGATCTTTTTTTCGATATACCCAATACGAAGCTATACTAACACTGCTTAGAGAGAGTAAAATAAGAGATCCGATTCCCAACCCCCAGAAAAGGGAAGCCATTTCCCGTCTATATATACCTAGACTCGCAAGGGTTAAAGAAATAACCCCTAACAGTAAACCGCGGCTTGTAATACGAAAGGAAAACTTCCAAGCACCCATGGTGTTTAGGGTAAAAGTTCCTTTGCTAGATGAAGCGATTGAGTATACAGGAATTCTTCTGTATTAAAGGATGTGTCTTTGGGACGAATCCGATGGGCTAGTACCGGACACACTAAGGTATGGATATCTTCATCCGTTACAAAGGTACGGTTTTTTAAAAGAGCAAGTCCCCTTGCTGCCTGCAATAAATGTAACCCTGCCCGAGGGGAAGCTCCTAGTTGTAGGGCTGGATGGTTTCGGGTAGTATGCACTAATTCCCGGACAAACCGTAGAATGTTGGGGTCTAGGTATACCTGCTGTACCAGGTTTCGGATTTGGACTATTTGATCTACGGTACAGATGGGCCTAAGGGTGGCAAGCTGAGATGCAGGATTATCGCGATATACAGAAATCTCTGCTTCTTCATTTGGGTAGCCCAACGTAAGACGTAGCATGAATCGATCTACCTGGGCTAGTGGAAGAGGGTACGTGCCTTCCACATCCACAGTATTTTGAGTGGCAAGGACAAAAAAGAACTCGGGAAGAGGATGGGTTTGTAATCCTTGGGTAACTTGTCCTTCTGCCATAGCCTCTAGCAGGGCGGATTGAACTTTAGGGGTAGTGCGATTTACTTCATCCACCAGAAGAAAGTTGGTAAATACAGGCCCGGGGGAAAATTCAAAGGATTGGGTTTTAGGATTAAACACATCCACCCCAGTGATATCGTAGGGAAGCAAATCCGGGGTACCTTGAATGCGGCGGAACTTGCCTGTAATAAGTTGGGCTAACCCTTTGGCTAGGGTTGTTTTCCCCAAACCGGGCAGGTCCTCTACCAACACGTGCCCTCCTCCAAAAAAGGCTGCAAGAAGCAACGTTAAGAATTGCTCTTTACCCCGTAGAATAGAGTTTAATGCCCCAAGAAGATCTTTCCCTATCCTTGTGGCCTCTGAAAAGGGGCACTCCGGTATAGTAGAGAGGGGAGTTGCCATCTCTATTACTGTATCATAGAAACCCTACCAGAGGTAGTGCACATAAGAGCGAATGCGTTTGTTGTAAAGTTCCTGTATTTTACTATGCTCATTGGCAGTTAAAGGGGGTAGGTCTACCGCTCGGATATTTTGGGCTATTTGTTCTTTTCGGGAGGCACCGGGTATAACACAACTAACTTCGGGGAAATCTAAAACCCACCTAAGGGCTGTAACGGATAGAGGCCTATCCGAAGGACCTAGTAATTGTTTTAATTCTTCGGCTGCCTGAATCCCGATTTCGTAGGGCACCCCCGAAAAGGTCTCTCCTTTATCGAATAGTTCCCCATTCCGATTCGCATACCGGTGATCTTTAGGATTAAACACGGTTTCCCGATTAAACTTTCCGGTTAGTAGCCCGCTAGCTAGAGGCACGCGGACAATAATCCCAATATTTTTCTGGGAGGCAAGAGAGAAAAATAGATCTTTGGGTCGCTGACGGAACATATTAAAGATTATTTGTACCGTGGCTACATTAGGATACTCGATTGCTTTTATAGCTTCTTCAACCTTTTCTACACTCACCCCTAGGTGTTTTATTTTCCCCTCTTGTTTCAGCTTGTCAAAAAGTTCAAAGACTTCAGGCCGGTAGTATACGGGGGTGGGAGGGCAGTGGAGTTGCACTAGGTCTAGGGTTTCTAAACCCATATTTTTCAGGCTATCTTCAACAAATTTCCGTAAGGATTGGGGAGTATAGGCTTCAGCTGTGTGGGGAGATAATCTCCGCCCACATTTGGTGGCAACATATACTGTTTCTTTTCTTTGTTTTATTACTTTTGCTACAGACCGCTCACTTCGACCCTCGGCGTATACGTCCGCGGTATCAATAAAATTAATACCTGCATCAATCGCCGTATGCAACACCTGCTCCGCATTTGCTTCGTTAAAGGGTTCTCCCCACCTGCCTCCTACTTGCCAAGTTCCCAAAGAAATTTCCGATACTTTAAAACCAGTTTTCCCTAACGTCCTGTACTTCATACAAATTAAGTATATAAAAAGACGGTTTTAAAAAAAAGGGAAAATAGCTGCCTGATTTTTGTCCGTCCGCAAGAGGGCTTTTAAATTACCTAAAAGACCTCACGAGATTAGTAAAAGCAGGCAAGATGGAGAATCCGAACGTAATAAAAGTGAACATGATGGAAAATCGTTTGTTCCTATCTTCGAAGCAGTTCTCGGTAGAGGCAAAGAGACGTTCCATTAAGGTGAAGCCCTTGAGAAGGTCTTAGTCATATGCTGAATATCCCTACGAACACCTGCCAGGCTATCCCGATGTTCCTATTTAGAACGAAATTTATCTGCCAACACTAGGGTTACCTTCGTAAAGCCGGTTTGTTTTTTTACCTTAACAGCCTCTTCAAACTCCGTCTCCATGCACCGATGGTAGAAAGGCATAAGTAAAAAAAGCCCGGCCAGGCGGGCTATTTATCCCTACTATCAAAACTTTAACAAACCACTCTTTCGGTTTTGTTCATTTTTATACATGGGGGGATTAGAGTCCGGGTAATACGCCTGAAAAGACTCTCAGAATCAAAATTACGACTAAACAAGTTATTCCGGAGAGAGACCCTCCTGCTGTCCAGGTCCGGAATAATAATGATTTCGATAATCCTTTTCGCATTTCCGTATATGGGTCTTTGCTGCTTTTGCCGCAAAGGAGGACTCTGAAAATATACGAGCTTCAAACAGGTCTTCAAAGCCTTTTAAACTTGGATTAGAAAGAACAGGGAAGAGGATCTCCGGGTTGGCCCCCCCTTCGGATCAGCTCTTGACTAAACTCGACAACTTCTTCAGCAGTGGTAGTTCTCTTAAACCTTCCCTTCATGTATCCTATATACTAGGACCCTGGGACTTTCAGCACTGTCAAGAAATATTGTATACAGATATGGCCAGTATACATTTTAAGGGCTTAATGAGTGTTAGGAGGAAAGAGTGAAACTTGTAAGTCTCCTTTCAGAAGATACGATCTGTTTTGGCAAATCCTTTAGTTCCATAGAACAGGTTATCCAGGAAATGGTACGCCTACTTTATAGAATGCATCGAATATCTCTCCCCCTAGATAGGGTAGAGAGAGCGGTTAAGGAACGCCAAGCTCTAGGGGGCACGGCTTTCCCCACAGGAATTGCAGTTCCCCATGCAAGACTTGAGAATTTTGCAGATCTCTTAATTGCGGTTTGTGTACCTCAAACCCCCCTTTCCTGTGAAGGGCAAGAAGTTCGAATGGTAGTGCTAATGCTCACTTCGAAAACAGAAACTACCTTGTACTTAAATGCCCTAGCTTCTTTTTTAAAGGTTTCGGAAAACCGCCCCTTATTTGAAAAACTCTGTGCAAGTGGTAACCCTACTATCTTCTTCCGTCTGCTGAAAGAGGCAGAGGTAGAAGTGAAGAAAGAACTTACCATTCAATCCATAATGGCCGCTTCTTTTCCCTATCTCATAAAAACAGATACGGTAAAGCGGGCAGCGGATTTGTTCTACCAACATTCGACTAGCTACCTTCCTGTGCTTGAGGAAGATGGAAGCCTAATCGGAGAGCTTACCGTCATAGATTTATTTCGTCTTGGGTTACCCGACTATGTCTTTAAATTGGGAAACCTCAAATTTTTAAAGACTTTAGAGCCTTTTGAAGAACTCCTACGAAAGGAAGAGGTTTTACGGGTAAGGGAGGTAATGAAAAAACCCTCCTTATATCTTGAAAAGGACAGCTCGGTAGTGGAAGCTGTGTACAAGTTTGTTTCTAGCAATCGCAGACACCTACCTGAGCTAGAAGGGAAAAAGGTAATAGGAATCCTTAGCTACATGCATATTCTGCATAAAGTATTGAGGGCTTAGATGACTCTTATAACGATAACTGCATTAGGTATTTTCTTGCTCGTATACATCCTTATAACGGTAGAGGCGGCAAATAAAACCGTACTTGTTCTCCTGGGCGCCATGGTATTTGTGGCTTTACACATTATTGGGCAGGAAGAAGCTTTTCGAAGTATCGACTGGAACGTAATTTTTCTTCTGATCAGCATGATGGTGATCGTGAATATTACTAAAGCTACCGGCTTGTTTCAGTATGTTGCCATCCGAACGGCTAAGGCCTCCAAAGGGCATCCGGCCAAAATATTAATTGCCCTTTCCGCTGTTACCGCCTTATTCTCTGCTTTTTTAGACAATGTAACTACGG
>JBDNDI010000223.1:0-4876 GCA_046719195.1 Spirochaetales bacterium
CCGAGGCATTAGAGAGGGTTGTTGGGATGGTTCGGCCAAAGGCACGGATCCTTCGATGGAAGGGGGATGGTTTTTATTCATACGAGACTACCTCCATAGCCGATAGAATGTACAATGCCATCGGCAGATTTTACCAAAAGTTCTCCCTTAGGACTTAGATCCAGAGCAGTACCTGAAATAGGTGCTAATCCGGCTTTTTTAGCGCCGGGAAAGATTACTTTTACCGTTTTCCCGAACACTAAAGAATACTGTTTCCAATGAGCAATGGCGCCCTTTAGAAAGGGCTCTTTAAAATGACGATTTAGATTTTGTAAATAGGAGGTTAAGATTTTTCGTCGGGAAACCTGAGACTTACCTAAAAGCTCTGCAAGGGTTATAGCCTTTTTGGGAAGATTGCGAGAGTACACATTCAAACCCATACCGAGGTATAGGTGAGTTACCGTATCTCCTTCAATTTCCATATCTACTAAAAGTCCTGCAAGTTTCCGGTTCCCTGCATAAATATCGTTAGGCCATTTAAGATGCAGGGGAAAGGGGGTTCTATCCGTTTGCAGGGAAGGATATAAGGTAAAGAGAGTCTCCAAAAGGGTGGAACAGGCTAGTAAGGGATAACGCGCAACAATCGAGTACGGTATAGGTTCGGAGAGGATCAGGGTAAGATACATACCCCCTGCGGGGGATTCCCACCGGCGGGAAAATCTTCCCCGGCCAGCTGTTTGCGTTTCTGCCACCAGGTAATAAGGGTCCGGGTGTAGAAGCTGAAGATGTAAGGATTCTTTTTCTAGGGGGTTTTCCCTCTGATCGGATAGTTTTTTCAAAGGTGCATGGATAAGTCGTTTTGCCTCCTGCATGGTGGAACCGCATTGCCTAAACCATACAGTCCGGATTCCGAACGGGCCTAGTTCCCAGGGGCAGAGTAAATCTGGATCCCTTTCCGGTGGTAGGAAATACCCTTTTTGTACTCTTTGGATAGGGTATCCTAAGTCTTGGAGTTTCTTCACTAATTTCCATAAGGCAATTCTAGAAATGCCCAATTCGGCTGCTAACAGTTGAATTGAAACAGGACTTTCCTTCGCTCTGAGAATTTCGAGGAGGCGTTGTCTATGCTGTATTACAGTTATGCTGTTAACCATAAAAAATTAATGGTTAACAATACTTTCTAGGAGAGGTTTTGTCAAGGTTTATGTTGCCTATACCTTTTTACCTCAATACAATACAATAAGAAATATCAGGAGGAAGGAAGGTATGAAACGATACACCGGTAGCCAGGCTGTTTTGTTTGCTTTGCTTTGTATTACCCTGGTAGGTTTATTTGCCCTAGGGTTTGGATGGATCCGGTTACCCTTTACCCAGCCGTTACAAGAGGCGGATTCAACTAAGCAAGTAACAAAGGATGGAGCAAAGGATGTGGCAAAGGTAGAAATACCTCTGGAACGCTCTTCAAACCTTACAGAGGGATCCTTCATACCTGTACAGAATTCTCCTCGTTACACCGAAGAAGAACAGGTTAATATCCGGGTGTATGAGATGCGAAATGAGGGGGTAGTGAATATTACTACCGAAGTGTTGGCTTTTAACTGGTTTTTGGAACCTGTTCCCCGGGAAGGATCCACTGGTTCCGGGTCCATTATTGATCCTAGAGGGTATGTGCTTACCAATAATCATGTGGTGGAAAAAGCTTACAAAGTTCAGATTACCCTTGCGGATGGTACTCAAGTCGAGGGAGAGGTAGTAGGCTCGGATCCGGAAAACGACCTAGCGGTAATTAAGTTCGATCCCAAGGGTAAATCCTTAACAACTATTCCTATGGGGTCCTCCAATAATCTAAAGGTAGGGCAGAGAGTATTGGCAATTGGGAATCCCTTTGCCTTTGATCGAACCCTAACTACAGGAATTATTTCCGGACTAGGCCGTCCTATCCGTACGGATAAGGGTTTAGTGATTCGAAATATGATACAAACGGATGCTTCTATCAATCCGGGAAACTCCGGAGGACCTCTGTTGGATACTCAAGGTAACATGGTGGGAATTAATACCATGATCTATTCTCCTTCTGGGGGGTCGGTGGGAATCGGTTTTGCAGTGCCTGTGGATACAGCGAAACGGGTCGTGCCAGAGATTATCCGATATGGAAAGGTGGTTCGGGGATGGATTGACATTGTGCCTATTCAGATTTTCCCTGCTTTAGTTGAATATGCAAAACTCCCTGTTCAGAAAGGACTTTTAGTTTCCCGTACGATCCCCGGAGGTAATGCAGAAAAAGCAGGAATTCGGGGCGGCTCCCGAAGTGAAGCGGTAAGGTATGGAAGATCGATAATATATCTCGGAGGAGACATCATCGTTGAGGTAGGGGGAACGAAAATCGAAACTATCGCGGATCTATACGTTGCTTTGGAAGATAAAAAACCCGGAGAAACGATACCGGTAGTGGTATACCGGGGAAGAAGTACCCGGGAGTTCAAAGTGACTCTTTCCGAACGGCCCGAGCGATTTCAGTGGGAGTAGACACCTGCAGGATGCAGCAGCAGTTTAGGGTAAAAGCGAATTTTGAGCCTCGAGGAGATCAGCCTTCCGCCATAGAAAAACTCACAAGAGGGGTGCGGAAAGGATACTCTTTTCAGACCCTTAAGGGCGTAACCGGGTCAGGCAAAACTTTTACTATGGCAAAAATAATCGAAGAGGTGCAATTACCTACTCTAGTTATTAGCCACAACAAAACCTTGGCTGCCCAGCTGTACCGCGAGTTTAAAGAATTTTTTCCTCAAAATGCAGTGGAGTATTTTGTCTCCTACTATGATTATTATCAGCCCGAAGCTTATGTGCCTTCCAAAGATCTCTACATTGAAAAAGACGCTTCCATAAATGACGAAATAGATCGGCTCCGGCTTTCCGCCACTACCGCTCTAAGCGAACGCAGGGATGTTATTGTGGTTGCCACCGTTTCCTGCATTTACGGTCTTGGCAGTCCCGAGATGTACCGGGATATGCGAATCCGCATCGACAGAGGCACAGCCGCCGACCCCACTAAAATTCGCAGCCGTTTAGTAGCCCTACAGTACGACCGAAATGATGCCCTGTTGAGACGAGGATCTTTTCGCATCCGGGGTGATGTAATGGAAATACAACCCGCCTATTTAGAAGAAGCGTACCGGATAGAGTTTGATTGGGAGGAGGTGCGAAAGATTGTGAAGTTTCATCCCTTAACAGGAGAAGTCTTAGCCGAGCTGGATACCCTGTTTATCTACCCGGCAAAACATTTTGTTTTACCCCATGAACAGATAAAGCGAGCTGTGGAAGCTATTCGAGAGGAGCTGGAAGCCAGGTATACAGAGCTGTTAACCCAGGGAAAATTGGTAGAAGCGCAGAGGTTAAAAGCCCGCACTGATTACGATATAGAAATGCTACAAGAAATGGGGTACTGTCCTGGCATTGAGAATTACTCCCGTCATCTATCGGGAAGGGCAGAAGGAGAAAGACCCGCGGTTTTGTTAGATTATTTTCCCGATGAATTTCTCTGTTTTATCGATGAATCCCATGTTACCTTGCCTCAAATCCGGGGAATGTACAATGGCGACCGGGCTCGTAAACTTTCTTTAGTAGAGTATGGATTCCGCTTGCCTTCAGCTTTAGACAATCGTCCTTTGTTTTATGCTGAGTTTGAAGCATTACTGGATCGAACTATTTTTGTTTCCGCTACTCCGGGTCTAGAGGAATTGGAGAAATCTCAGCAGGTAGTAGAACAGATTATACGTCCTACAGGGTTAGTAGATCCTGTGGTCTTAGTCCGGCCTACCGAGGGACAGATTGAGGACTTGTATGGAGAAATCCGAAAACGAATCCAAGCAGGAGAACGGACCTTAGTAACTACCCTGACAAAAAAAATGGCGGAAGATCTTGCGAGTTTCTTCCAAGGTATGGGGTTGGCAGTGCGATACCTACATTCCGAGATTGAAACCATAGAACGGGTAGAGCTTTTAACCGATTTACGGTTGGGGAAATTCGATGTGTTAGTGGGAATCAACCTGCTACGGGAGGGGTTAGACTTACCCGAGGTATCTCTAATTGCCATTTTAGATGCCGACAAAATAGGATTTCTCCGTTCCGCTACAAGCTTGATTCAGATTATTGGAAGGGCAGCCCGGAATGTAAATGGTACGGTAATTATGTACGCGGATAAGGTTTCCGAGGCTATGCAGGTAGCTATCTCAGAAACAGAGCGGAGACGGAAAATTCAGATGGAATATAATCATACGCATGGAATTACTCCTCAAACGATCCAGAAAGCTGTGGTGGATATTCTAGAGAGAAAACTGGAAGAGAAGAGAAAAACCGAGCAAGTGACTTTGGATATTTTAGAAAAGAGTTACAATATCCTTATTCCTAAGGAGCGAGAAGCTCTGATCCGTGTTTTAGAAGCGCAGATGCTGGAGCATGCAAAGAACCTGCAGTTCGAAGAGGCTGCGGTAATACGGGATGAGATTCATCGTATTAAGAACTGGAAAGCCTAGTTATTAATTCTATGAATAAGTCTTTTTTAAATAAGATCGAAGACCCAAAGGTGAGAGCCTCTCTCTTAAACTCAGTTTGGGATGGTGCCCTTTGGGCTATCATGTATGGCTTTGGAGAAGCCTACATAGTTCCTTTTCTTTTCTATTTCCAAGCCTCTATATTGCTCTCTAGCTTAGTGCAAGGGGTATCCCAGTTTTCTCTAGGGTTGGGGCAACTCCTGGGAGCAAAGCTACTCTTGTACCTTAAACGGAGAAAACGGTTAGTGGTAATCACCGTGTTTTTCCACGGGATTTCATGGATACTAGTGTTGTTTTATACCTGGAAAACCCAGAATCCCTGGGTGGGAATGGTGCTTTTTGCTTTAGGA
>JBDNDI010000224.1:0-4791 GCA_046719195.1 Spirochaetales bacterium
TATACTGCGTCCGCTAACTCAGCATATATCCTTTCAAACTCTTTAATGAGCTCTAAAGCTGCTTTGCCCACCCGTGGATCAAAATGAGACCCAATACTTTTTTCAAGGATAGCAAAGGTTTCCTGATGCGTTAAAGGATCTTTATAGCTTCGTTTGGATCTAAGAGCATCGTACACATCCGCAAGTGCCACAATACGGGCAGAGAGAGGAATCATATCTTTAGCTAGACCATAAGGATACCCTGTCCCGTCCCATTTTTCATGGTGACAAAGGGCAATTTCTTTAGCCATAGGATTGGGGTAGGTGCTTAATAAAAAAGCACCGTTTTTTGTATGTTCTTTCATTATTTCCCATTCCCAGGCTTCTAATTTACCTTTTTTATTTAGAATGTCGTCAGGTGTTCCGATTTTCCCCACATCATGCATTGCGGCTAGAAATCCGATATCGTTGATAAAATCTTTGTCTATTTCTGAGAAAATTTTGTGATTGTATAAGTATTCCGCTATAAGTGCAGAATAGGCATTTACCCTTTCGATATGGTTGCCCGTGTCGTTGTCCTTTAACTTTGAGGCTTCTAAAAGACTCTTAAAGGTGTTCCGGAGGATTTGGGTAATTTCTTCGGTTATATCGTCGAAATGGCAAGTATAGCCTTTTAAAGAGGGGTTTAGATGTTTATTGTTAGGATCTGTTAAAAATAGGGGAGAGAGGGTAATGCTAGCTATTATTTTCGTTCGTTCTGCGGTTTTGTATTCTATTTTCCCATGAAAGCTGAAACCTTTCTCTTTGGATACTATAGAACGATAGATTCTCCCGACTTCCTCTTCCCCCAAGTGGCGATAGAAGTAGGCTATAAAGTTTGTCCCGGGTTTTAGATCAGGATACACATGTTGTAAAGCCACATTCCCCCAGATAAGGTTTAATTTGGGATCCAAAAGCGCCCATGGGACCAAAGGATTTTCAAAGGAATACAGCCATTCTTGGAAACAGGGATGTGTTTTTACGGAGAGTGCTGTCTCTTTCGGGGATGCATGGACTCCAGTTTCGATTTCTTCTATTTCCTCTACCTCTTCGAGGTACGCTTCAATGGAATTTTCGCTTGGCCTTGGTTCAGTCGAATCGTTTTTAATACTCATATTTATACTCACATTGTATCACCCGTTTTCTGAGTAGACAGCTCCGCATCACTTTTCCGTAAGTACAGGGGGCCTGCATCGTCGGATGCACCTCCCTTCTCTTCGTATTTCTTTTTCCCTAGACTAGCTAACTTTCTAGCACTTCCTCCTCTACAATAGGGATCCAGAACAAGCCGAATCGAAGGGGGTACCGATAGATTCTGAGTTTGGTAAAAAAGCTTAGCATGAGGCCCTGTGAGCAGGCAAGCAGAACCTTCGGTAAGGTAAGTCATCAACTCCTGAGGTAAGAGGTCTAGGTAATCGGTAACACGTTCTTCTCCTTTATACAACGCTGTGTAGAATCTTTGTTTTTTTGCATCTATCAAAGGAGCAATGTAATAGGTGGTACATCCTACCCATTGGGAAGCATACGCATCGAGGGTCGGCACTGTCACATAGGGGCAACCAATAGCAGCAGATAGTCCTTTTACAAAGGCTAAGCCAATACGTAAACCGGTAAAAGATCCAGGTCCTTCAGCGACAACTAAAAGTTCTATATCGCTTATAGGAAGCTTCATGTGTCCAAGAACCCAGTCCACAAGGGGTATCAATTGCTCCGAGTGGGTCAAATCTATGTCTCGAGTTAGTTCTATAGCTTGTTCGCCTCGAGCGCAGAAAATTGAAAGGATTTCCGTAGAAGTATCTATAGAAAGGACAGTCATGTATCCACCTTCTCAATGGTTATTTCACGCCTTCCGATGGGCAGGACTTTCAAATGTATACGAAGGTGAGGAGAAGGGAAAAAGTTAGGAAACTTAGTCCACCATTCAACAAGTACAACGGCTTTGCCTCCTAATAGCTCCCGGATTCCTAGTTCCTCTAACAGTTCTTCTTCCTCTACTCGATACAGGTCCACATGATACAAAGGAAACCTTCCTTGGTATTCTAATACATAGAGATAAGTAGGGCTACATATGGGGTCAGTAATGCCTAAGCCTGTTGCTATCCCTTGGGCAAGGGTGGTTTTTCCTGCCCCTAAGTCTCCAGCTAATAATATTAGCGAACCTGGCTCTAAGGTTTTTCCTATTTCCTCGCCAATATTCTGAGTTTGTTCAGGAGAGGAAGAGTATTGAATCAGAATACTCCCCCTTTCTGGTAAAGTTGGTTAGCATAGGATGAGATATTCTTTAGAATAGGAAGTAAGGGGTAAGGTAGGGATTGTTTCAGGTGGACCTTGGTATGGACTTGTCCAAAGGGAGTATGTTCAAACACAATTTCTACTGGACACTCTATTGTTTCCTGGGGAAATTGTAGAACCACCCGAGCAAAATATACTTTTCGATACTCTAGAGTGTCGTTTTTTCGTTGAATATCTTTTAAATCGACTATTTTCATGAATTTTTTTTACGGTAAATACAGACTTAGGTCAAGCGTATGTTCCTGAAGCAGAAGTAGGAATATATTCATACACAAAATCGAGTATTTTGGTTAAATGTTGTCGGGAAACATTGGTAAACTGTATATGCATTATTCCTCCGCGGGGAATTTTTGTAACTCCTTTTACTTTCCCGTAAGCTACGATAGATTTCCCCTTCTCGGTTTCAAACTCTAAGCGAATTAATTTGCCTGGAGCTAGGGGAGTTCGGGTCATTAAGGCACATCCTCCGGCAGAAATGTCTTGTAGATTACCCATGGATCTTTTATTGCGATTTACTACGGCTTGTTTTTCTATTTCTCTACCTTTAGTGCTTTCTACTACATCCACTGGATAAAAAATTGCAGGCTTGGAGATTTCTTTTCGCCGATACTTTCGTTTTTGAATTTGTTTCAGGTTCTTCCCATGGGCAACAAAAACAGATAAAACGCCTCGCACTCTTTTATATCCTAACACCTTGGTTTTAAAAGCGTAAACTTCTGTGCCCCCTCTGACTATAACAATTCCTAGCTCTTCATCTTTTTTCCAAGGGTACCCTTTCCCTTTCTCTTCTGCAATAGGACATTCTAAGCCCAACATGCTTTGCATGTTAGATGTGATATAGCTAGGATAGGATTCTCCGGATGGGGTTTTTATGGTTACCTCTGTATGAAGAGGTAAGCTTAGAGTAGAAGAGAGAATTTTCTCTTCTTTTGTATTAGCTTCGATGGTTTGTCGGATCTGGTATAGGGTGAATTTTCTACGATCTTTCTCTTCTTCAGAAAAGTTTTGAGCTTCGATCCATGCAAGAGCCTTACGAAGGAAAGCATCGAGGGCTTTTGCATTCTCAAAAATTCTATTAGGGCTAAGATATTTCGTAGCTTTTAAATAAAATTCTAATAGATGAGTTTGCTCTCTCGAAAGCCCTAATTTCTTAGTTTTTTTTCTAAAAGCCCGCTTACTGAAGGTACCGGGTTTACTGCTGGAACGAGAAGTGAGGAAAGCATAAATAAGAAAAATCACAAGAAATAGGCTAAGTATGCTTATAGCTACAATACTTTGGGTGGGATCGGGTTTAGCAAAAAACTGATAAGGAGTTTGCAGTAGAATCATGATTCGTGCTGAGAGAGTGTTCTCTTTAAAATATTTTTTAGATCTTCTATTTTAGGAGCGATTTCGTACTCTAATAAATCACCAATTAACACCGAATCTTTATGCTGGAACGCTTCATTTAATTCCTGTAGAGGAGCTTTTACCGCTAGGGAAAACGCCTGTACCTCTGGATCTTCTAATTTGAGTCTTTGAAGGATTCGTATAGTCTTAGATAATATTTCAATAAAGGTAAGTACGGCACGAATGGCTTCTCTATCCCTTCCTGTTTGTAATAAAATAGAGGTCTGTTCGATTTCTTGCCGGGTTTGTTCTAAAACCGGAAGCAACTTTCTGCATTCCTCGTAAGGATGGGTTATTTCTGTTAGGAGGGTTTCTAATAAGGTGAGGATCCTTTGGATATTTAAGGTTAATAGCTTCCATTCCTCTTCAGAATTAGGACTGCGTATCCCTAGTTGTTCTTGAATCCCCTCTAATAGGAAAGCTTCCCGAAAGATTCGTTCTAAAGCCAACTTAGCATAAGGATACTCTTCCCACAGTGTTTTGAAAGACTCTGTATCCCTTTGTGAGACAGCTTGCTGAAGTAATTGAAAGTATTGGAGTAGAATTTCTATCTCCCTAAGTTCTTGTTCTGCCTCTGATTGTGTAATTATTTGAAGCTCTTCGATATCTTGAATCGGGATTTGTTCATATTTGGTTTTATCCCAATGGTCAATAGATTTTCCATTTAACTGCAAATGAGCAATTTCTACTTTTTGAGGGCTGAGCCATTTTGCCACACCTTTGAGTATCTGCATTAAATTTTGTTCCCCCTCTAAAGTAAAACTCAAGGGTTGCCCATCCAAAATAATTTTCACTTTTTACTCCTTTTTCATCGGTTATTTTGGTTTCCGCTATTAAACCGTTCTAAGGTGGCAGAGCTTTTTTCTAAGGAGTTAAGGGCACTTTCCATCATCCCGTACTTTCTTTTTAAGTCTTGTTCGAACCGCATTAAGTATTGGTTGTAAGAATCTATCCTTCGATTGGTAGAGGATATCTGTGTTTCTAAGGTACTGAGCCTTGAAGCAAAAATACCCCCGGTTTGCACATAGGAACGCAGAAAGGTGTCAACTGCTACTCCCACTCCCGTGTCGGGAACTAGGTCTCCGTCTGAGT
>JBDNDI010000225.1:0-4790 GCA_046719195.1 Spirochaetales bacterium
AATATTTAATCCCGAGAGTCGTTCGGGAAACACCTGCACTTCAATTTGAGTCTGTTGTCCGCCCCAGATTTCTACTGCTGCAACTCCCGGCACTCGTTCTAAACGACTAGTAACCTGTTCTTCTAGCAGTTCCCGAAGATACAGGGGGTCCATATCCCCAGAAACGCCTAAAAACAAAATAGGAAAAGCCGCTGCATCAAACTTAAAAATTCGGGGTCTATCGGCATCGGAAGGTAAGCGGTTAATAATTCGGTCTAACCTATCCCGCACATCCGCAGCAATTGCATCTAAATCTGTGCCCCAGGAAAAAGAAAGACGCACACTACTCTGACCTTCCGAGGAGGTAGAAGAAATTTCTTCCACCCCGGGGAGAGCGCTTAAAGCCTGTTCTATAGGCCGGGTGATAAGAAGTTCCATTATTTCCGGACTCGTGTTTCCGTAACTGGTAGAAATAGTTAGAGTTGGATAGGTTATATCAGGCATGAGATCCACGGGTAACCGAATAAAGGAGTTAAACCCAAGGAGTACCACAATGAGGGTAACCATTGTGGTCAGCACGGGTCTGTGAACGCTAACTTTAGATAGAATCATGATCTAGTTCCTACAACGATAACGGCACTCCCATCCTGCAATAAGTGCTGCCCCGCTATCACAACTTGGCCGGATAAAGCAGGGGAAAGAATCTCGACCCTACCTCCCTCCCGTATCCCCACCTGCACAGGAACAAATTGCACTTTTCCTTCCTGGGGTTTTACTAAAAACACTCCGGTTTGTTCATTCCGGGTAACTAAGCTAACTTCGGGTAACAAGAGGGCCTGAGACTTTCGCTCATATTCCACCTCTGCCTGGATAAACATTCCTGGTTTTAGTTCCCTGCCCCGGTTTGGTATGGCGATTCGGACAGAAGCCTGGCGGGTAGAAGGTTGAAGGAAGGGAGAAATTCGCTCTACTCGACCGATAAAGGTACGGTTTGGAAATACTTCGGCTCGTACCATAGCCCGCTGACCTAGCTGCACCAAGGGGTAATCTAGCTCTGTAACATTTATTACCCCTACCACGGAACTAAGATCTAATAAGGAGCATATGGAATCATTCGCTCGGAGGAGAGCTCCCGGAGTGACAAACCGTTCTCCTACCACCCGAACCGATTCTTCCGATTCCCAGTTGGCCACAATACGGGTAGCCTCTAACCTGTCGCGGGCAATAGATAAAGCTGCTTCCCGTTGCCGGACTTGCGCTTGTAAGACTTTTACCGACGCATCGGCCCTCCGGAACTGATTCAAAGCGGTGTCTAATTCTACAGCCGAAATAACCCGGCTAGCATGGAGGCTTTTGGCCCGCTCGTATTCCCGGCTAGCAATTTCTAAAGCTCCCTGGGCATCTTCTAGATTTGCCTTAGCAGCTTCTAAGTCCGCTAAAGCTTGTTCGTAAGGATATCGGTAATCCTCCTCTTCTAAAAGAGCAATTAGCTGACCTTTTTTTATCTCATCCCCTACATCTACCAATACGGATTTTAAACGGCCGGCTATTTTCGTAGAAAGAACAAATTGGCTGCGAGCCTCTAAGGTTCCGTTAAATACTCCTACTCTTCGAATTTCTCCCCATCTAACCGGGGCCACCTCTACAGGTATGCCACCCCTTCTCGATGTTTGTCCTGCGGATCCTTCGGCTACTGCAGGGGGAGCTGTCGCAACCGGAGGAGCGGAAGTAACAGAGGCTTGAGGTGAAGGAGGTTGCGAAGCTGGAGCTCCGCTACTTCTTTGCCCCCCCTCGCCCTTGGTACGGCTGGTCATGCCGCTAGTTGACCCATAAGGATTAGGCCCTGCAGTTTTGCCTGCTTCTGCGCCGCTAGCGCGAGGAATCTGAGCGCTGTTTGTCCCTCCCTGAGCACTAGATGTACCCATTTGTGAGCTCTGGGTTACCCCCTGAGCACTGGTTGATCCACCCTGGGCATTGCCCGTTCCCCCGGCCCCAGAAGGCCTAGGAGCCGTACCCATATTCGCAGAAGTTGCAGACGAGGGAGTGGCTTTTCGGCGTTGTACTTCCATTCCAATATAGACCGATAAAGCAGAAACTACCAAAAGTAAAAAAAGGGTTTTTTTCATACCTTTCCAGCTTGAGTAGGAAGGAATTGGCCATGCTTGGGATTTCCTCGGAACTCTCCTTCATGTACCACAAAGGTTCCACGAGATAGAACGGTTTTTACCTGCCCTAGCACAGTTTTTCCTTCATAGAGACAATAGTTTACCTTACTATGCTGATTCGCATGGGCGATTTTCCATTCTTGCTTTGGATCATAAATAACCAGGTCCGCATCAGATCCTACGGCAAGACGCCCTTTTTTCGGGAATAATCCCAACACCTGGGCAGTTCGCTCAGAAAATAAATACGCTAGCTGATTAGGGGTAATACGACCCCGGTTTATCCCTTCCTGCCAGATTACAGGCAACATAGTTTCCACTTGGGGGGAACCGTAAGGAGCCTTGAAAAAATCGTCCTCTACTTTTTTGTCTTTGGGAGCATGGTCACTGCCTAAGGTATCGAACACTCCCATCTGAATGCCTTCCCACAACCCTTCCTGATCTTCTTTGGTTTTAATAGCCGGCCCTACCTTACCCAAGGGCCCTAGATGTTTTAGCTCGTCCCAGGTAAGGCATAGATACTGCGGACAGGTTTCTGCATACACCCGCATGCCCCGTTCTTTCAGGAAAATTATTACTTCCACGGTTTCCCGGGAAGAAACATGGGGAATATACACAGGACAGTTCATTAAAGCCCCTAAATATACTGCCCGGAACACTCCTTCAGCTTCTGCAAGATCGGGACTTGTTTCTAAAAAACGTTCGGCAAAGTCAGCCTTTTCTCCTAAAAGTTTGTCCTGAATATAGTCTATGGCAAGGCCGTTTTCTGCATGCACACAGGCCATACCCCCCTGTTTTCCGATAATATCCATGGCTTTTGTAAGCGCATAATCGTCCGTCATCCAACCGAGCTTGGCATAGGCCATAAACATTTTAAAAGAAGTTACACCTTCCCTAAAACAGGCAGGAATCTCCTCTGCCTGTTTCATAGTTTCAAACAAGCCGCCATGCAAGGCAAAATCGATGCAGGAGGTTTCTATTCCCTCCCGCTTCCAATCCTGGACAACCTTAAGCAAACTCTGACCTGGTTTGGCATATGCATAATGGCATACGGTAGTAACCCCTCCCCAGGCAGCTGTAACAGCCAAATCCTGGATAGAATCCATATACACCGGGTGCGTGTGCGGATCGATAACCCCCGGTAATACGTAGTTTCCTTCTGCTTGTATCTTCTCTTTTCCTTTTAATTTACCCGGTTTTCCGATTTTCGCTATTTTACCTGCCCGAATGCCTATATCGGCAAGCCGAGTCTCTTCCGGATATACCGCTAGCCCTTCCGAAACAACCAAATCAAAAATATCAGCCATCTTTTACCCCCAAGTTGTATAGGTTAAATAGTATATAGTTCGCAAAAGTGCGTCAACGAAAAAGAACCTATTAGCTTTAACTAATTTTTAACAAAACCCTAATCCTTTTTTAACCTGCTGTCGATAGAGAGAAAAAGCCCTGCGGAGTAGCAAAATTGTTAGGAGAAGGCATGCCAAACCGTCAACACTATGAGCACAAACTAGCGGAAATTTATCAAGAAGTAGCCCAAATGGGGCACATATTGGTGAGTTCTATTCATGAATTAGAAAGTATGATGAGGGGAGCCCAATCCGAAGAATCTACCCTTACTAAAATTCAGGAAGAAGAAGAGCATATCAATTCCTTAGAATTGCAGTTAGAAGATAAATTCATAACCTTCATTGCCACAGAACAACCGGTGGCGCATGATCTACGGAAAATTGTTTCTTCGATAAAGATTGTTTCGCATTGGGAACGTATGGGCGACTATTTGCTTCATATTGCAAATAAATACGTTAAAATGGATCACCAGTTCCTTCCTACCTACCTTCCTCGTTTTATCCGTATGTTAGAAACCCTGACTATCATGATCGAGGGCACCCTTGATGCCTATTTAAAGAATGATGTGCGAAAGGCAGAAGAAATAGCTGCCCTAGATGACGAAATTGATAAGGAACATAAATTATATTTGAAAGACCTGTTCCAGACCCTGCGTTTACCGGGTCGCGAAAAAGAGTTTGCCCGTTCCCTTAATCTAGGCCGGTCCTTTGAACGGATAGGGGATCACATCACCAATATCTGCGAGTGGATTGTGTATGCCGAGCAGTTCCGGCATGTGGAGTTAAATCCTTAACCCTAAACTCTGTATTGACACTCCCCAAAACATTCGGTATGTAGAGGAATTACACGATGCCTGCCCTGGTAGCTCAGTAGGATAGAGCGAGCGCCTCCTAAGCGCTAGGTCGGCCGTTCGAATCGGCTCCGGGGTACTATAACCTATATAAGCTTTGAGGCGGCCACTTAGGCAAAGCTAATCCCACTAAATCCCACTAGGGGAAACTTCCCAAGTCCAGCCCAAACAAATCTGGCCGCCCAAGCCTGTTCATTTCTATTACAGGCCGAGATTAAGTGGTAAGTTTACTTACTTTACCGGTCATAAAGTCTTTGTTTTTATCTCCTACCCAGTAGCGGGCTCCGGCAATACACCAAATAAAGGTAAGGGGTTGTTCCTGGCTAAATACGGGATGATAATTTAGCACCGGGATAGTAATACTATCACCTGTTTCCACCGAGGTTACAAAGGTCTGGTGTTCCTCATCAGGATACACCGACATAGCTCCCTTGCCCTGGATCTTATTCTGA
>JBDNDI010000226.1:0-4753 GCA_046719195.1 Spirochaetales bacterium
TTATGGCCCGCCAGGGATAAAAGATCTACACCTAGCTCTTTTACATTTACGGGAATCTTCCCAATTGCCTGAGCAGCATCGGTATGAACAAGTATCCCCCGCTCTTTGCAGAGCCTAGCGACCTCCCGCACCGGTTGAAGGGTACCAATTTCATTATTAGCAAGCATAAGAGTTACTAAGATCGTGGTAGGTCGAAGAGCCCGCCGTACCTCCTCTGGGTCTAAAAGACCTTCGGAGTCTATGGGTAGATACGTTACCTGAAAGCCCTGTTTTTCTAACGCAGCACAGACTTCTAACACCGCCGGATGTTCGATGGAAGAGGTAATAAGATGATTTCCCCGCTCCCTTAAGGATAGTGCCGCGCCTTGAATAGCTAAATTATTCGCCTCCGATCCACCGCTAGTAAAAATAATTTCTTCTCTCAAGGCTCCTATCATCTGGGCGATGGAAGCTCGAGCGTTTTCTACTGCCTGTTTAGCTTCTATTCCATAAGCATGGGAAGAGGAAGGATTCCCGAATCTCCCATATAAAAAGGGTAGCATGGCGTCTGCTACCTCTTTCGCTATAGGAGTAGTAGCATTGTAGTCTAAATAGATAGGTTTCATGCTTGTATCATGCCTTCAGGCGAAGAAGGAATCAAGGGGAGATCTTTTATAGATGCTCTATTGAGTATTCGGATTGTTATGATTAAATAGGCTAATTTCCCATCCTTTGTAACTTTTCTGAATAGCTTGAAGTAGTTTCTTGGGATTTTTGGAAGCAAAAGCTTCTAAAATAGCTTTGTGATCCCTTAAGGCTATTTCTGGTATTTTCTGCATCGATTTAGCTACCGATGCCCGAAATAATTGATGGATGGTGTTCCCAATTCTGATAATAAAAGGATTATGGGTGCATTCTAACATCCGCTCGTGGAAAAGTAGATCATCCTCCGCAGTTTGTATCCCCTTTTTAATTTTTTCTTCAAATACTGTTATAGCTTCTTCAACGAGCTTTACATCCTCAGCAGTAGCTTTTTCCATAGCAAGAAGGGCATATGCAGGTTCAAATATCTTGCGAAGCTCTAGGAGATGTTCATTCGTAGCCTGCTCTAATATGAGTTGAAAAGTTAAAGGGCTTATGGAGTCCGGTGCAGGTTTTAGGGGAATATAAGTACCATGACCTTGACGAATTTCTACAATTCCCATTGCTTCCAACATTTTAATGGCTTCTCTAACGCTTGTTTTACCTACCCCTAGACTTTTTGTTAATTCTGTCTCAGAAGGAAGGTAATCTCCTGGTTTAAGCTCTTTGGCGATCATGGCTTCTTTAATTCGCTCAATTACGAGATGAACTACGGATCTTTTTTTTAACGGTTCTTTTAGAGTCTGAACAGAAGAACGAAGGTTTCTCGGTCTCATATGAAACTTCCTAATATATAATAAACAGATAACTGATATCTGTTATTTAGTACATCATATTTTAATTGATATAATTTTTCTATTCAAGATTTATTTTTCTAAAATTAGGGTTACCATCTATCTAAATTGGATTGACAATCTAAGCATACCATGTTAATCTAAAGTCATCAGATAACTGCTATCTTAAGGCAGATGAATACTGCAAAGGGGTCGGCATGAACATGAAGAATATTGTCCGAGCCGTAAGTATTAACCTGAATCAGGCAATCCGATTTTGTGTATTTATTAGCTCTCTAGCTTTTGCAGGCTTAATTTTTGTCTCAGTAATATTTCGGTACATTATTAAACACCCTCTGATCTTTTCTGTAGAAATAGCCAAGCTTTTATTCATCTGGAGTGCTTTTTTAGGAGTAACCATAGGTTATCGAGAAAAATCACATATAAGATTTGAGTTTCTGAAGACTTTATTAAAGCAAAGAGGCATGATTATTACTGAGGTTATTGTTCGAACATGTAGTCTGTTTTTCTTTGTAATAGTACTTTTTCAGGCTATCAAATTTACCCAAATTGTATGGCCAACCTTTTTTCCTGTTTTAAATCTATCCCAAGGCTGGTTATATGTGAGTGTCATTGTTTCTATGATAGTATTGATCATTCATTCATTAGATCTATCCATTGAAGCTGTTGAAACCTATAAAAGCTTTACAAAAAAATCCGTGTTTGAGTTGGAGAACTCAAAATGATTTATTTCATGATAATACTGTTTATTCTTTTAGTTTTAATTCGATTTGAAATTGCAATTGCTATTGGAATAGCTTCATTGGTGGGAATTCTCATCTCCGATGTTGGCTTATCAATTCTGGTACAAAGGTTAGTTGTTGGAATAGATAGTTTCGTATTCCTTGCAATACCACTTTTTATACTTGCAGGAAACCTAATGAATGCAGGAGGTATAACGGATCGAATTTTTTCCTTTGCTAGAGCCCTAATTGGGCATTTTCAGGGAGGATTGGGGCATGCCAATGTAATAGCAAGTATTATTTTCGCCGGAATGTCTGGTTCCGCAGTTGCGGATGCCGGGGGTCTTGGAGCCATTGAAATAAAAGCAATGAATGATCAAGGGTACCCAAAAGAATTTTCAGCGGCTATAACGGTTGCTTCTTCTGTAATTGGACCCATCATCCCACCAAGTATACCCATGGTACTGTACGGAGCGATGGCAGAAGTATCGGTTGGAAGACTGTTTATGGGAGGGATTGTTCCAGGCTTACTTGTGGGTTTAGCTCTAATGGTTCTTGTCCACATACTCAGTAAAAGGAATAATTATCCAAAAGATGAACGAGTTTGCTTGAAGGAGTTCCTTTCAAGATTCATCAACTCCTTCTTCCCGATTCTTACCCCTGTAATTATTTTGGGTGGTATTGTAGGAGGGATTTTTACCCCAACAGAAGCTGCTTCTGTAGCAGTAGTGTATGCTTTTATCCTTTCATTTTTTGTATATAAAGCTCTTTCGATTATGGAAAGCTTTACGAGGTCCAAAAATATGTAAACCAGACTCGCCATATCTACAATTTTGCCTACATCTTCTATTCTGAAACTTTGTGGAAGAAACTTTCACCAGAGGATCAGAAGCTGTTAAAAGAGGCAGTGAAATTCGGTTCTTTTTGGCAGATTGATTGGGCTGAACAGAATGAGGGTAAATATGCTGCTATGCTTAAAGAAAAAGGGATGGAATTCCTAGATGTGGATAGGGATGCTTTCCGGAAAGCAGCTGCGGGTGCGTATCAATCAAAATTTGTAAAAGATCTTGAACCAAGGTCTGCAAGGATTCTATCAGAGATTAAACGTATTGTATCAGAAACGAAATAAAATCCTAGGGGGCAAAGGGTATGCGGATCATCGATGGGGACTGCCATATTTCACCAACTTTAGAGGGAGGGAACAGTATATCTGTAGAAGAACTGATAGCCCGGATGGATAAAGCGGGCGTTGAGAAAGCTCTAACCTGGCTTCAGCCTCCCTATATCCGTTCAAGAATTGAGGAAAGCAATAAGTACGTTTATGAATCCGTTAACAGATATCCCCATAGAATACTTGGGTTTGGGTGGGCTGATCCCAATTTGGGAATTGATCATGCAAAAAACATGGTAAGGAAAAGCATTCTAGATTATGGATTCTATGGTGTAAAACTAAATGGTGCCCAAAACAATTTTCCCATTGATGATCCCAAAGTATCTTTGCCTATAATTGAAGAAATTGCACGGTTGGGAAGCCGCTTGGCTTTCCATATCGGTGCAGACAGTTACAATAACACCCATCCCTATCGCCTATCCAAGGTAGCTAAATTATTCCCTGAACTAACCATTTTCGCAGTGCATATGGGTGGGGCATCTTTCGACGATATGAGCGACTTAGTAATTGATGTAGCTTTACAACATAAAAATGTGTTACTCATCGGCAGTGCAATTAGAGCCATCCCTATCCTAAAAGCGGTAAAAACGTTAGGGCCTGAACGGATACTATTTGGGAGTGATACTCCTTTTGAATTGATGCAGGTTGAGGTTGAAAAATACAAGGCATTATTCAAAGATGAGATTCCTGAACTAGAATTAGAAATGATTATGGGAGGAAATCTGTTAAGAGAGTTCCATCTTTTATGAAAGGCGGATTTCTATGCATACTATGATTCCCAATCGGGAGGTAGCGCAAGCAGGTGATTTAATTTTTTTTGGAGGTATTACTAGTAAGGATACAAAGGGCATTTTATGCTTTCCGTATCAAGTAGAAGCGCAGACTGAAATGATAGTAAAGCGAATTGAATCGTACCTATTAGCTGCAAACCTTGGGTTGAGAAATCTTGTGTATGTTACCGTTTTTTTAACGGATATCCGTTACTATGATGCGATGAATAAAGCTTATATAAAAGTCATGCCAGAGCCTTTACCACCAAGAAAAGTAATCACAGGTCCTCTTACCCTTGCAGGAGCGGTTGTTGAAATGACAGCTATAGCTTCTGTACACCCTCGAAAATTTATTGATTTCCCCATCTAAATATACTTTATACTTTTACATTCAGGGGTGTAACGGGGCTTTATTTCTTTTTCCGTAAAATCCGAGAGTAAAGCAAATTTTCGTGGAAGGGAAAGAAAAAAAGGATAATTACGAGGAGGCTCAACGATGGAGGTACTTTTATCATGTAAAACAAGGCAGTTATTGCAGCCTTTCCCGTAATAACCTTATTGGCTTTGTCTTTCATATTGAAGATCGTTCCAGGCTGACCTGATCATCCATGATCGCCGTGGTCCAATTCGCGCCACCATTGGACGCCAGATGAGCAGCATCGGGATGGTCAACAG
>JBDNDI010000227.1:0-4704 GCA_046719195.1 Spirochaetales bacterium
CCGCCTGCAGCATCCAGGCGGCGGCCGCCTTGTCCACCACCGCGGCGCGGCGGGCGCGCGTCAGGTCGGCCTCGCCGATCAGCATGACATGGTTGAGTTTACTAAGGAAACGGTCTTGCTCCAGCTCCGCCGGATCCAAGATCAGTTATACTCTTAGCATGACGTACCTTATCGGGTTAGATGTGGGGACTACGGGCTGCAAGGCTGTGGTCTTCACCGAAACGGGAAAACAGGTTGGCTACGCCTACCGGGAATACGGTATAGACACTGATTCGCGGGGTAAAGCGGAGCAGGATGTTGAGCTAGTATGGTCCCTTTGTCGGGAGGTGATTGCAGGTGCGGTGGCATCGGTCGCGAATGAACCCGCCGGAACGCTACCTGTCGTCGCTTTGGGCATTTCGGTTCAAGGTGATGCTATCATTCCTTTGGATGCCTCAGGTGCACCCTTATACCCTGCAATTCTGGGTATGGATTACCGCAGCGCTGTTCAAGCTGAGGAATGCGCCGTACGTTTTGGTGGCAGAAATCTTTTTTTAAGGACGGGGATGCGGCCCCATCCTATGAATTCCCTCTGCAAGGTCCTCTGGTTCCGTGCGGAGCATCCGGAGCTTTGGGCCAAAACAGAGCATATTGTCACTTACGAAGACTTCATCGCTTCTCGTCTACTCGGGAGTACTGCCAGGACGTTTAATATAGACTACACCATGGCCTCCCGGACCATGGCTTGGAACCGAGCTGGTGGGTGTTGGGACGATGTGCTCCTGCACGATCTTGGGCTACCGGTCAGATTGTTTTCTACTGCCGTACCATCGGGGACGCCTCTGGGTCATCTAGATAAAGAACTAGCCCGTTTTTGTGGCCTGCCAGATTCGGTGGTTGTGGTGGCCGGTGGGCACGACCAGCCCTGCGCAGCTGTGGGTGCAGGAGTCTGCGCAGAGGGGAATGCAGTGGTCTCCAGTGGAACTGCGGAGGTTCTGTCCCTGGTGTTTACCTCAGACAGGAACGCCGACTCCCTCTACGACGGCTATTATCCCCGTTATAGGTCTGCCTTGCCGGGACTTGATTTCACCTTCGCTTTAAACCATGTGGGTGGACTTCTCCTGCGTTGGTACCGGGACACCTGGGCGATCGCTGAGGTGCTACGTGCTGAGCGGGAGGGTACAGATGCCTACGCTCTTATTGCGGCTTCCATGCCTGAAGGCATTTCACCAGTGCTTTTTTTACCTCACCTCAATGGTTCAGGAACGCCGACTTGTGATCCGCTTTCCATGGGCGCTATTTTGGGGCTTACTCTAAACACAACGCGGGGGGACGTGGCTAAAGCCATCTTTGAAGCTTTGACCTTCGAGTTAGCGCTAAACGTTGAGGCCCTCAGTAGCTGCGGGATAGTCATAAAAAATTTGACAGCGGTGGGTGGGGGAGCGCGCTCGCCTATTTGGCTTCAGATAAAGGCCGATATTTTGGGTGTACCTATACGGACTCTGGAGTGCAAGGAGGCAGGATGCCTAGGGGCGGCAATTATTGCGGGTTATGGTGCAGGACTTTATAATAGTATTATCGACGGAATCGGCCAATGTGTACGTTTCGATAAAACCTACGAGCTCAACGCATCACGATCCAAACTTTATGCGGAACGTTTTGCCCTGTACAAGGAGCTCCACAGAACCCTGCGACCTTTACACGAAAAACTAAGATAACTGAGGTAATGTACATTTTTGAAAACGATTTTTTAATACTTTACTCCATTTCTACACCTTTTACTGCAGACTGTATGGGTCGGTACTAAATGTACAAAAGAGTAGGAAACCCACAGGAGGACTTTAGAATTAGGAAGAGAAATGGGCTGTTTAAAATATGGATGCTCGGTAGCGGCTGTTTCCGCCTAGGATTTTGCCTCCGTTTATCAGATCTACTGCTTGTAAACCTGCCTGAAGAGAGGGCCATAGCCCGTGGGAGAACTTCGGCTGTAATAGTCCCCGGATGGGAGTTCGGAGGCTAAGCCGTTTCCGGCCAAAGTTGTCCGGATAGGGGGCCATATCGTAATTAGAACCTGTGGGGGATCCAATGTACCGGGCAAAAGTTGCGGGAGTGGCTATGTCCCTATACCGAATAGCGGAAGACAAACCCGGGATTAGGTACTGTTCGGCAAGGGCGATATAGAAGTCGGCCACCTGTTGTTTCTTTCGAGTATAGGCTGAATAATCCGAAGAACGCAACTCTGCCCAGTCTCCCATAGCCATCGGAACCACCCGGAGAATCAGGGTAGGTTTTCCCCCAATCGTAAGGGAAGGACTGATAACAGCAAAATGGAAACGGTTTGGATCCAGGACAAGTTCTCCCCGTTCTGCTGCCTGAAGAAGCGTCTCAAAGGTATCGCCGCCCGTGGTAATCACATTATACCCCCGGCTTAGATTAAAGCGATGCAGGTCAAACCCCTCGTCCAGACCGAGGCTGATGGTCATGGAAGATACAGACATCCGCACTTCATCCACTTTTCGCACATAGGCCGGATTCGCCTTTTCCAGGATGTTGCGTCCGATTAGCCTTTCCACAGCAATCTTTGGGTCAACGGTGGTTACCACCCATTGGGAGCGGATTACTTCTCCCTTCTCCAGTTCCACCCCCTGCGCCACTCCCTTTTCCACGAGAATCCGTTTTACCGGAGAGTTACACCGCACCTTCCCGCCTAGCTCTTCCAGACGCCTCCGCATAGCCAAGGGCAGGTGGATGAAACCCTGTTTAGGCCTGTAAGCTCCTTCGAGAGTGGAAGTGAGGGCTGCAACCGGCATTAAGGCTGCAATCCGCTGGGAGGAAAGCCCGCCGAATATCGCAAAAACACCAAGAGTTTCCCGCAAATCTGGATCGTTGATTCCGAAGCGGTCTAGATACTGGGAAAACGTATCATCCTTTACCCGGAGGAGTTTCGGGCATTGGATAAGGGTTTGCAGAAGCTGGAACAGGTTCGGTTCCGTTTTCAAGTGAAAAAGCTCCTGATAGATCCCCCGGGAATACTCCATGAAGTGTTTTAGGGCTTCACGCTGGAACGGGTACTGTTGCTGCAGTCGATTAAAAAAGGCTTCAAAGCCGGATGGTATCTCCAGAACCTTGGGGGAAGCCGTGGAGGAACTTGGATATACCTTAAAAATTTTGCAATAATCACCGGTAAATCGTTCCAACTCTACCGAAATACCCAGGTACTCCAGGACATCCCGGCAATCGGGAATAATCTGAGTGGTGTCGAACAGGTATCCCTCCCTCCTAAAGGAAGTAACACAACCGCCTACAATTGGCTGCTTTTCCAGAACCGTTACCGGTTCCTGTGTTACATTGTGAGTCAGCGCCCAGGCTATTGCAGTACTTAAGCCCGTAATGCCACCGCCTATAACAACAAGGCCGGTAGGCGGATTCTCTTGCTTCTCGCGCAAGCCGCCCGGATATGGAAGACCCTGGGATTTTTCTTTGCTTGAAGATAGATTTGTTTTCTTATTCATGGGGTTAGTGTTCCTACTATTCCTTTTTTATTATTCATTCCGCCCTGGAATTATTCCTCGATAATCAGTGATAATCATTCGCTATTTCATTTACGAATCTATCCACCTGATGTTTAAAAATTTCATAATCGGAATCATTCATTAGGTAATGGTTGGCTGCTTTGATGGTATTTTTATCCTTTTCCGAAAGCACATCCTTGTACTTAAGAGCGGTAATTGCAACAGGTGCCTTCCCGAGGACTTCACTAAGCTGCTTTTTTGCCTTTTCTTCTACTTCCGGGGTTCCGAAACACAGAGTGGCAAAGGAATAGGAAGGAAGGTTTGCTTTTTCCTTTTCAATAAAATTTAATAGGGGCATGGCTATTCCACTAGCCCATATAGGACCGACAAATATAGCATGATCGTAGTTTGAAAGATTCAATTCGGTTTTCTTAAGTTTAGCTTTCCTTTTTAGAATAATATAGGAAAAGAGACCCCAGGAGGAACTTTTCTTTTCTTCTAAGACTTCGACAATGTCACAGTTCATCTTTTCCCTGATTTTTCCGGAAAGATACCGGTTATTCCCCCTATGGGAATAAAAGATTACAATCGGTTTCACAGTTCCCCCTTTTCGCATGACGGATTTTAGCGTACCGGCTATGTTGCGGGACCCAAAAGATAATGCTTTCCGGTTACTTTACCGCACCCGATTAATTAGCTTTGTAGGAAAAATACATTTTTGATTCTTATATTGGTATTTAAATACTTTTCAACATTTGTTACAAGGGGTGAATGCAAGGTAAAAGCGGTAGATGCTATTAATAAATCAAAAGCATACATTGGTAAACCGGCTTTTTACCGGTTAGACTTCCCATACCTAATAGTTACTATTCGGCGAACGATTTTTACAAAGGAGTACCGCATCCAAATAGGAACCGTATTCCTCTTAGTTATTAGATCCCCAAAATTTTCGCTCATTCTACGAGGATATCTATACAGGCACTCGCCCCAACCCATCATGCAACAGCTAGTAGGCAATGTGTTGATAAGACTTACTAGATGAACCTAGATATGGGTCTCTCGGAGTGTAGGATGTATGGAGAAGTTGATGAGCCAAAGGACTTCCCGGTGCCTTGAGGAAGTGTTCATACAAGGCTTTTATTTCCGGGTTTTCATGGGACCTGCGGATGGGTAAGACTCTATCTTCCGCATAGAGTCCTGCGGCCCTTTCCTT
>JBDNDI010000228.1:0-4692 GCA_046719195.1 Spirochaetales bacterium
TCTCCGGCAATGGGCAAGTTGTACTTTTTGGCAAAGTCCCAGTCCCGTTCATCGTGGGCAGGTACGGCCATTATGGCGCCGGTACCGTAACTTATCAGGATGTAATCGGAGATCCATACCGGGATTTTTTCGTTATTTACCGGATTAATAGCATAGGCTCCGGTAAATACCCCGGTTTTTTCTTTGGCTAGATCAGTTCGCTCCAGATCTGATTTCGTACGAGCCATTTCTTTATAATCTTCTACAACTTTCCGTTGTTCGGGAGTAGTAATCCGGTCCACAAGCGGGTGTTCGGGAGCTAATACCATGTAGGTAGCTCCAAAAAGAGTATCGGGACGGGTGGTATAAACTTCTATTGTGCCTTCTCCTCCTGCAAGGGGGAAATGCACATTAGCTCCTTCACTTCTGCCGATCCAGTTTCTTTGCATTAGTTTGATCGATTCCGGCCAGTCTAAGAGATCCAAATCTTTTAACAAGGCTTCCGCATACTTTGTAATACGGAGCATCCACTGCCGAATATCCTTACGCACCACGTTGGTTCCACAGCGATCGCAACTACCGTCTTTTACTTCTTCGTTGGCTAGACCGGTTTTACAGGAGGGACACCAGTTAATCGGGACTTCGGCTTCGTAGGCGAGCCCCTTTTCGTAAAGTTTAAGGAAAATCCACTGGGTCCATTTGTAGTATTCTGGTTCATGGGTAGAAATTTCCCTGTCCCAGTCGTAAGAAAACCCTAATGCCTTAATTTGCTCCCGAAACCGGGCTATATTTTTCTCCGTGGTAATTTTAGGATGAGTCCCTGTCTTGATGGCGTAGTTTTCTGCAGGTAATCCAAAGGAGTCGAATCCCATGGGATGTAATACCTGGTAGCCTCTCATTCGTAGGAATCGACAGTAAATGTCGGTTGCGGTGTATCCCTCCGGATGCCCTACATGAAGACCTGCAGCGGAGGGGTAGGGGAACATATCTAGGACGTACCTGCGTTTTTCTTTGGGAATGGAAGGATCTTCCCCCGTTCGAAAGGTTTTATGAGTTTCCCAATAGGCCTGCCATTTGCGTTCAATTTGAGTAAAAGGATATTTAATCATGGCTGAATATGATACTGAAATGCAAGGGCAAGAGCAAGGCAGCACAGAAAAAAAAGCCCTTCAGGAAAGGAGGTAGAAACCTGAAGGGCAGCGAATAGGAAAGCGATGATTCACATCATCTGTAGGCTTCCAGGAAAGGAGGTGAAAACCTGGATAGCGCTATTTCCAGCTTGAAATTATCTATTTCTATAAATAAGAACAATATTTTTCCTGCATAGTTACAGGAAAAACAACTTTTTTTTATCGATTTTCCTTAATTTTGTCAACTAGAAATGCAAAAAAATTTAATCGATCTAATTTGAATTAGGCTTGAGAAAAAGTTGCATAGAATAAGGAGGTGCTTTCCTGCTATAGTTCAGGGTATGAAGTTTACGGATTTTCAATCTATCGATCCTGCCCTCCAGGGGGCAGCAAAAATTGCGGTTACGGAATCTCTAAAAGTAAAAGAGGGTGAGCGAGTTCTTATTATCACCAATCCCCGATCCGAAGTATCTACCATTGCCTTTGCAGTTCATGATGCTGTGAGAGATGCGGGGGGTGTACCCCTAATTTTATTTCAGCCTGTTAAAACTCAATTGGATTTTTGCGAAGATGCGGTTACGGCTGCTATTGCCACTGAGCCGGAAGTTGTGATTTCTCTCAGTGCAGAAAAACTAGGAAAGGATCGAAAAGCAATTCAGGAACCTTATAAAGTGGGCGAAAAATCGTACGATAGTACCCTCCATTACTTGCTCCATGGGGTGAAAAAAATACGTAGTTTTTGGAGTCCGGGAATTACGGTAGACTGCTTTTTGCGGGCTGTTCCGGTTAATTACTCAAAAATGAAAGAGGATTGTAACCGGTTGAAAGAACTATTGGATGAGGCGGTAGCCCTAGAAATAGAAAATGCTCAGGGCACAAAAGTTTCGGTTGATATTGCGTTGAGAAAGGCCTTTACCGATGATGGCGATTTTTCTCTACCGGGTACTGGTGGAAACCTTCCTGCGGGTGAGGCCTTTCTTTCGCCGGTTGTAGGAGGTACAGAAGGTGTAATCGTCTTCGATGGTACTTTGTCTACGGCTGGAGGGGTATTGCGGATTCAAACCCCGCTTCGGGTGCGGGTAAAACAAGGCTATATTGTATCCCTTGAGGGAGGAGAGGAAGCTAGCATCTTAGAGGCTACTTTGAAATCTGCAGAAGCCAAAGCTTTCGAACTAGAGGCAGCAGGAACCCTAAAGCAGGGAGAGGGAGAACGCTACGCTCGAAATGCCCGCCACCTAGGCGAGTTGGGAATCGGAGTAAACCGGCAGGCCCGAATTACCGGCAATATGCTAGAGGATGAAAAGGTGTATGGTACCTGCCATTTTGCCATTGGTTCCAACTACGATGAAGATGCCCCTTCCCTTATTCATCTGGACGGACTTGTACTGTCTCCCACCCTTTGGAGTATATCCCCGAACGGTTCTCGGGAACTGATTCTTAAAGAGGGAAAGTTTTCCTGGGAGTAACTCAATTCACCTTAAGTACGTCGCGAACCACATTCTGCAGTATTTCCTTGGGCAAAGCTCCCTGAGCCATACGAGGTTCACCGTTTACCGGAGCAAAAATCAGGGTGGGTATACTGACAATCCCAAACGCCTGAGCTAATTCGGGTTCAGCTTCTGTGTCTACTTTATATACCCGCAATTTCCCTTCGTACTCTTTAGCAATTTCTTCTAACACCGGGGCAATCATTTTACAGGGACCGCACCAATCAGCATAAAAGTCAATAATGCTAGGTAGGTCTCCCTGATATTTCCACTCCTGGTTATGTTCGTAATCGAATACTTTTTGTAAAAAAGTTTCTTTTGTTAAATGTTCCACCATGGATATTAACCTCTTCTATTATAGTAATTTTAATATATAATATAATACTAATATTTAAAGGGGTCAATTGTTTCTAGGCAGGCCTCCTAGTTTGTTTTTACCTCTTTGCTTAGGACTGGAGAAAACTCCACGTGGAGAAACCCTGCCTGCCGGAAAAAGCTAGCTAGAAAATGGATAGCTTGATCCTTTGCGGATCGGATTATCGAGGCTTCAAGAGGTTCCTCTCGAATTTTTTCTAGGACAAACTCTGCCACCCATTTCCAGTGCAGCGGGGTTATTGAGGCATCAGGGTAGGGATAATTTGCGGGGAAAGCATCTTCTATTACCAGCTCTGTAATCCGGGGAGGAGGAAGAAATACTTTAAGGGTAGAATCGGATACAGGTTCAAGCTCCAGCTCTTTTAAGTCTATCCCAACACTAATCCGGGTTGTAACCACTACAAACTCTCTCCGGCTTCCAGAAATACGTAATCCGATTTTATCCGATAGCTCCCGGGCTTCTAAATAATTTTTTTCTTTAGGGCTTAAGAGGGTATTTACGCTACCTTTTCCGTGCCGGAGAAGGGTAAGAATCGTAGCAAAGTTTAAACTAGGGTCCAGGTAGTCGTAGGGGAATACGACCTTCCGGATATACCGAAGGGTATGAAGGGAGGGAAGAGCCCGAACCCGTTCCCACAGACTTTGAGAAGCAACGGTGCGACGGGTGGAACTTAATAAAGACAGGGAAGGCCGTAAAAAGAACAAGAAAACTAACCCGATTATGCAAACTGCTCCTAGGGTTAGATAAGTTTTAATTTTCATACCCTACCTCTTCAAAACCGGCAGCCCGTAGCACACCTTCCAGAGTATTTCGAGCGTAAGTGACTGCATCGGTTAGAATACCCCGGTTTAAAGCATCTTGCACAATTTTCTCTTTTGCCGCTTCTAACTCTCGGGAGTAGTCCATTCTCCGAATCCGTGTTCCTCGTTCTAGCACAAAATACTGGTACAAGGTTGACTCATCTACATCGACAAGTAATATCTGGGGTGAGGGTAGGCTAAGGATTACTTTTTTGGGATTTTTTTTATCTTTTTTTACCCCAGGGGCAGTCTTAAGGTCAAAACCTGCTTGAACTCGAACTTCTACGGAGAAAAGAACTTCCTTGCTAGAAGTAGAAAGAAAAAGGAAACTCTTCTCCTCTCCTAGATAGAGAATTTCCCTGTACCGGTACTCTACCGATGGGAATTCTAGCAAAGTCCGGATACTACTTTGGATTTCTTCTTCGGAAAGAAGGGGAGTAGGCCGATACAATATAAACAACATAAGAAGTATGCCTAAAGAAAATAGGACCCCGAAACCTACCCCTAACCAAAGAGGTAAAGAAGTACGCTGTTTTTGCTTTACAGTTTGTTTCATGGAAGTATCCGCCGTATTTACAAGTATAGAAAAGACAGGGTAAAGTTTGCAAATCTTATGAATACTAACAACCGATTTAGAGTAGCTTTTGTTCATACTTTATTAGTGTTTTTTGTTACCGCTTTGTGCTCTTCCCTGCTCATTGCAGAAGAGCTGGCTTCTTTAGGGGGAAAGCCTTTTGAACATCAACCTGAGGTTTCCACTACCTCCCCTGTGTTTCCCTTGCAGTTTCGGGAGTTTCTGCAACATAATCATATTGTTTCCTTTTACGGACACCCAGGTTCCACAAAAATGGGTATTTTAGGAGAGTTTTCATCTTTACCCGCTTTAGCAGAGGAATTGCGTAAGTATGCGCGGGAGTATG
>JBDNDI010000229.1:0-4684 GCA_046719195.1 Spirochaetales bacterium
ATTAGAAATAGCCCCCCTAAGATCCAGAATCTTACCACCACCTTTACTTCAGACCATCCTTTTAATTCAAAGTGATGGTGTAAAGGTGCCATTAAGAATACCCTCCTTTTCTTCCATTTATAGTATCCTACTTGGATAATTACGGAGGCAGCTTCTATCACGAATACTCCTCCAATAACTAGTAAAAGGATCTCTTTCTTTACAATCAGAGCTAATACACCTAAAATTCCCCCTAAGGCTAGACTACCCGTATCCCCCATCATTACTTCTGCCGGATGCGTGTTGAACCATAAAAACCCAACGGCAGCTCCAACATAGGCTAAACAAAGGATAGCGAGCTCCCCTGTGCCTGGCAAATAGGGAATCTGAAGATAAGCCGCATAATCCATTCTTCCGGAGAGGTAACAAATTACGGCAAAGGCAATGCCAGCCATAATTACTAACCCTGTAGCTAGACCATCCAACCCATCCGTTAAATTCACTGCGTTTGAAAATCCCACCTGTAATAGGATTGCAAAAGGTATCCAGACCCATCCTAAATCAATTAAAGGATCCTTGAACATGGGAATAAACAATTGAGTAGTGTAAGGGTTTCTATTTATAAAAAGATACACCGCCACAGCAGTTGCCACGGTAAACTGTCCGAGCAATTTAACACGGGCAGGTATGCCTCTTGAGTTTTTTTTGTAAATTTTTAACAAATCATCTATACAGCCTACAGCTCCAAACCCTAAGGTGCAGAATAGCAGAATCCACGTATACCGATTCCTAATGTCCTGCCATAGCAGCATGGAAACAATTATGGAAAATATCATCATTACTCCACCCATGGTAGGAGTACCTGCTTTTGTAAGATGAGTCTTCGGCCCATCGGTTCTAACTTCCTGACCTGCTTTTAACTCTTTAAGCATCTGGATAATTTTGGGCCCGAAAATAAAAGCTATAAGTAAAGAAGTTACTGCGGCATAGGCAGCTCGAAAGGTTATATATTGAAATATATTAAACGGGGTAAATACCTTTACTAAAGGATACAAATACTCTTTAAACATGGGGCGCTCCCGCATTTGTAATTTCTTTAACTACCCGCTCTAATTCCATACTCCGCGAACCTTTTAATAATACCAGGTCACCTGTTTGTAAAAAGCGCTTTACTAAGGGTAAAAGAGCTTCCAAGTGTGCATTGTAAAACACCACCTTTTCTTTTACCCGTTCCTTCCATGCATCCCTAATAACTTCATAGGCTATTTCCATTTCATCTCCCACTAGAAATACCCCGTCTACTAGGCAGTTTAATAAGATCTGCCCTACTTGCTTATGAGCCTCTGCCGAATGAAATCCCAACTCCTTCATTGCCCCTAAAATAACTATCTTTCTTCCTTGCCAAGGAATTTTATGAAAAAATTGCAGCGCTTCTTCCATAGAATTAGGGTTAGCATTGTAGCAATCTAGCACAATAGTTATAGGTCCTTCTAAAATCTGTCCTCTTCCAAAAAGGGGGTGTATACTCTCCAAACCAGATTGTATGGATTCCATGGGTACTCCAATTTCCCTACAGAGTGAAATAGCTCCTAAGGCATTTCGTAAATTAAAGGCCCCTATTAGAGGAAAATGGATTGCCTTTCCTTCTAAGTGCACCCTCCATCCTTTTAAACCCAGATTTTCCGCCCCTTCAAAGCCCGGAGTAGAGGTCTCTCCATAGGTTTTGATTTGGGCACTTACATCTTCTCTTAAAAAAGAGGCAAAAGCTTCTCCTTCATATACAAAACCCACACCATTACGCGGTAACTTTTGGAATAATTCTTTTTTCTCCGCAGCAATAGCTTGTTGACTACCTAAAAGCCCTATGTGTGCGGTTCCAATATTGGTAATTAAGCCCAACTCGGGATTCACTATATTTGCAAGCTCTTTTATTTCTCCTACACGATTCATTCCCATTTCAAAAACTGCCCATTGTACATTCGGTGGAATTTCAAATACCGAGAGAGGCAATCCTATTTCGGAATTAAAATTCCCGCGATTCATAAACGTAGGAGTATAGCGGGCAAGAATAGCTCCAACAATTTCTTTCGTGGTTGTCTTACCGTTACTGCCTGTAATTCCAATTCGGTGCACTTTCTGTTTAGAGAGGTATTGCTGGGCTAATTTGTGAAGGGCACCTAGAGGAGAAGGTACAATAATGTAGGAACCCCTGTATTGAGTGGCGTATATCTTTAACGAATTATCATGAACAGACCAGAACTCCTCTGCTACAAAAGATGCTCTTCCCCCTTTGGAAAACACCTCTTGAATATAGTAATGACCATCCGTCCGTTCCCCTTTTAATGGGACAAATAAACAGCCCCGGGTAGCTTCCCTAGAGTCCGAAATTACCTTTGTAATACCCTCTCTTTCCGCAAAGGGTAGGTGGTAGGCTTTACCCTCCACTAACCGTACTACTTCAGGATAATAAAACAAAACGTTATCCATCGGTATTTTTTCCCTCTAAGGATGGATGAATTTCTATATAGGTATGCACGGGAGGCTGCTTTAACCCTAACGTCATTTCTGCAATGGCTCGTATTCTAGCTGGAAAGTTTAGAATAGATAGGGCAACAATTTTACGCTTATTCTCTTCAATCAACTCTATTTGTTCATTCTCTAATTTACGAATCTCTTTCTTTAAAGAGGCATATCTGAAGGATTGCCATGTATTTAAGAAAAAAATAATAGGAATGAAAAGTAAGAAACATAAACCAATCCATCGTTTAAACTTCAGCATACTGCCCTTCCCGGAGTATCTTTTCTATTACCCGCAACTTCGCACTTCTAGAAGCAGGATTATTTTTCACTTCCACTTTATTTGGCCTGATGGGTTTGCGAGTAACCAACTTTGCTCCTACTCCTTTACTATTAGAAATCGGCAATTCATCTTCCCCCATAGAGCCCCTAGTCTGCTTTTTAAAAAAATGCTTAACAATTCGGTCTTCTAGAGAATGAAAAGATATAACTCCCATTCTCCCCTCTTCTTTTAAGAGCTCAAACGCAGAGGGTAAAGCCCGATTTAGTCGTTCCAGTTCAGCATTTACAGAAATACGTAAAGCTTGAAAACATCGTGTAGCTGGATGGAGCCTGCCATACCTAGCTTTGGCGGGTACAGCCTGCCGGATTACCTCTGCCAATTGTTTGGCGGAACTAAAGCGGGAAGTTTGACGGTATTGGATTAGAGCTCGTGCAATTTTTCTAGCCCACCGTTCTTCTCCCCATTTATAAAAAAGATCAGTCAACTCGCTTTCTCCCAAAGTATTCACCAAATCCATGGCTGTTTGGGGAACCGTAGCAGACAGCCGCATGTCTAAAGGTTCCTCCCGTGAAAAACTGAACCCCCGGCCAGATCGTTCATAATGATAGCTAGAAATGCCTAAATCGAAAAGAATTCGATCTGGCCGTTCGTTCAGCGGGTATCGAGAGAAGAACTCATCGTACCAACTCTCGATTCCTTGAAAACGGTCACCAAAGGGACGAAGCCGGTCGCACGCGATTTGCAGTATGCTTCCATCTGCATCTATACCTACAATCCGTAGATCTGGGAAAGAATGGAGAAAGGCTTCTGCATGTCCTCCTTCCCCCACAGTGCAATCTATTAATAAAGAACTCCTGTGGGTTGGTGCTAAAAAATGTAAAACCTCTTCCACCATTACCGAGGTGTGTACTAATTTCATTTCTATCCCCTCTATAACCTCTCCCAGTTTTAGAAAGAAACTAGTCCACCCAGTTCCTCCGCTGCATCCTGGAATACCTTCTCATTCTCTTTCCAGTATGCTTCGTATATATCTACATCCCAGATCTCCAGGTACTTTTTGATTCCTAGGATGACCGCTTCCTTTTTCAAACCTGCATATTCCCGTAGACTTGCGGGAATATTAATGCGTCCTGCTTTATCTACCTCCACCTCTTGGGCTGGAGCTACGATTCGGCGCTGAATTAGCCTAGCTCTTGCATTAAAGGGAGAAGTTGATTCCATCAAATTGTCCGATATTTTCTTCCATTCTTCTGGAGGGAAAAGCCACAAACAGGTATCTATACCCCGAGTTAAAATTAAGATGTTCCCAGGAATTTCCGTTCGAATTTTTGAAGGTATCATGAGTCTCCCTTTTTCATCCACAGAATTACGAAATTCTCCCGTTAACACCCGATTATACCCACTTTTTCCTAAAGTTTACCACTTTTTCCCACCGATATTTATACTATCCTATCTCTATCGGTTGTCAACGTCACATAAAACAAAAAAAATGACTTTTAAAAATTATTTAACAGATTGGTACAATTTTGTTAAGTATAATTATGAATAAAAAAGAAGGAATAGAATATTATGATATTTTTGATAAGCTCTAGAGAGGTTTATACACTTTTTATTTTTCTAAAAATACGGTAATCAATATTAGGGAAAATAATATTTTTCTTTTCTAATTTTGTTAACCATTCGGTACTCACGACACCCGAGCAAAGCGCATCGTAAATTCGAGTAAAATTTTGCAAATGCTCTAAAACCCTTCGCTTAGCATAGGGAACTGTTGTGCCGGCATGGATTATAAAGGGCCAATCCGAGGCTTGACTTAAGAGAACCTCCCGAGCAGCTTGATTCAGTGCCCGAGCTTTTAACCCGGTTTCATCTGGATACCGCTCTACTAAATCAATCATTCGTTCC
>JBDNDI010000023.1:0-15036 GCA_046719195.1 Spirochaetales bacterium
TAAGGGGGGAAAGAAGGCGATACTGAACGCAAGGGCTACAACGGTAGGCGTATACCCTTTAGCAAATCGATGGATAAATAGTTCGGGTTTAGCCTTTGCCTCTAAAGCCTTCTCTACCAATGATAGTATTCTATTTACTGCCGATTCGGAGGCGGGTCGTAGGGCTCTAATCTTTATTACCCCGTTTTGGACAATAAATCCCGCTAGCGCCTCGCTTCCTGTTTCAACACTGCGAGGCAAACTCTCGCCGGTAAGAGCGCTCGTATCAAACGCACCTGCCCCTTCTACCACCTCACCATCTACCGGTAACCGTTCTCCCGCACGGCAAAGAAGAATTTCACCGGGTTTAATATCGGCAGGATGCACCTCCTTCCATTGGTTTTCCCGTAACACCCGAGCTGTATCCGGCCGTAGGGAAAGTAGGCTACGAATAGAGTAACGACTTTTCTGTACTGCGTACTCCTGCAAATACTCCCCCAACCGATAAAGGACTAGCACTCCTACGGCTTCTTCCATGGCTCCTATAAACAGGGCACCGAAAGAGGCAATAGACATTAGGGAAAGTTCATCTAACATGTTTCCCCGGATTAAATTCCGAAAAGCTTTTTGAAAAATATCGGCTCCTGCCAGAAGAAAAGCAAGAGCCAGCAGGCTTCCTCCCACTAGGCTTAGCTCCATGCTTCTCTGTTTCGGAATCTCCCAAATAAGGATTCCTCCTAATCCACTAAAGAAAGATATTCCGATAATAATTAGTTCCCGCCTTTGGGTTGGGAGAGCAGAACAAACCTCACATTCCTTCTCTTGCATAACCTTTCCCCCGCCTTTCCTCCCGTTATCTTTGCTGAATCTCCTATCCACCCGTATTTAAATCCTAAGACTGCAGAGCCTCCCCTTGCCGGGCCTCCTCTTGCAGGGCATCCCGCATTGCCTCGGCTACATGTTCTATAGCCATTTCAAGCAATCGTTCGACATGTTCATCATCTAAGGCATAGAACACCACCTTTCCTTCTCTTCGGTATCGCACTAAATGGGATCTGCGTAATAGAGCTAGCTGATGGCTTATGGCAGAAGGACTCATTTCAAGTACCGTACTTAAATCTCCTACACAGAGTTCCCCACTAACACTTAAGGCCTGCAGCATACGGATACGGGTGGGATCGGCTAAAACTTTAAAAATATCCGATACTGCCAAAAGCCTGCTTGTAGATAATTCCCCTCTTCGCGCAGCTTCTATTTTTAGGTTCACTTCTGCATTCGATTGCTCATTTGAACAGTTGTTCATATTTATAGGATATAAGAATTGAGAAAAAAAGTAAAGAGATAGCTCCCTAGAATAACCCTCGCCTGAGATAGGCCTCAGGGGGAAGAAAGTACCTCTTAGTAAGCCTACCTTAGCAGGATGTAGGAATGCTCCTCTTCCCTAGAAAGCCTATCTCTAGCCACAAGAAAATCCTGCAATTGATAAGGAGGTATGTCTGGAGGTTGTGTATACTGTACAGGTTTAGAAAGGAGGGCTTTCCCTTTCCCTCGCGATGATCTAAATCCAAAATCAGGACCCTATTGGCCTTTTGTTCCTGAATCAATTTTTTGCCACTACTACAAGTCCGTTGATAGTGCAAAACCCCATTCCCTGATTTGCTCTAGCATTTTGGTATCCCTGCCCTAGATTGACAGTTATAGTCCGCTTTATTAGGGCAGTCTCGGCTGCTAAAGCTAACCCACCCACATTTAAAATCCAGCGTTAGACACATTAACCGGATAGCCGGTTTGATACCAGAGTTCCTGCTCAGTTTCAGCATGCATCCAAGAGCCCCTCCCCACTCGAGGTTAAACACCCACAAAAGAGCTAGGATGCCTTTACCTATCCTATTTTTCAAATACTCAGGAGACATGCCCTATTCTTACTGCGCTTGAAGGGTAAACGTAATAACACAGGAATACTCGCCCGCAGTAGGAAAATCAAGAGTATCTACTCTAAACTCAAACGCGTACCGTACACCGCTATACGGGGTAGGAGCCGCACTCGTGGCTACTCCATACACCTGGCCTGCGGGAAGCAGAAGGGATGCTCCATTCAGTTTTACTTGTAAGGGTACGGTACTAGTATCCGTAGGATCCACAATTCTTAACGCATTTCCATATTGGGATAGGACAGATAGAGAGTATACCTGATTGGATCGCACCACAACATCTATAGCCCGGTTTTTCCCTTCTTCCAAAATGCCAAAATCGAGTAGAGATGTTGTTGTACCCGTACTAAAAGGGACACCCGGAGGTACAAGGCATAGTTCCATTACCGAAGGCATGGTAATCCGGATCTGCACATTCCGTTGAGCCCGCTGGGTGTAGGAATTTAGCGTACCCTGATATAGGGTTAAGGTAATTGTATCGGTATAAGTTCCTGCAGGGGGAAACTGGCCAGGAGGCACCACCACTACAAAAGAATTCTCCTGGGAGGTCCAACTATTGTTCTGAGGGAAGCTGCCAGATATAACTTCTTGGTAGGTTGGATTAGCAGAAACATCTTTTAGTATGTTCCGGGTCGTTGCGGAATCGTAGATCTGATAGATCAGGGTTACTCCCCCGGGACCTGTAGCCCTTCGAGTCTCAAAAGAACCGGATCCCCCCGCAGAAAGAGTTACAAAATATTGGGCAGCAACCCCCCGGTGCCGAACATTAAAAGTTGCAGACAGTACTAGTTCTGTATCTAGGGCATACACCCCGTTAATCTGATTGGGGATATTCTGGAATTGTAGCTGCTGAGCTTCTAGTTGAGTTAAACATCCTATCCCTAATAGGAAACCTAAGATTTTAGCCATTTTCATAGAGCACTCCCTATTGCTCAGACAGAGCAAGCGTTCCCAAGGAAAGGAAACCCTCTCTTTCCACAGGAAGAGTTATGCGCAAAGGTTTAAACCTGTCAGAAAGGTAAATTTCATACTCCCCGGGTATAAGTTTGTAAACCTGGAATACCCCCTCCTCGTCGGTAAAGAAGGTAAACTCCTCCTTTGCCTCCCCTCCTTCCCCATACCGGGTAATTAGCCGCAACTTACCTACCTGGAAGGCTACCGGTGTACCATCCCCACGGATCAACTTACCCTCTATAAACCGCGTAGGTAAGGTTCCTGCCTGGATTACAGTGCCGCTTCTATAACTAGGTCGAATTACCCGTACCCCTTCGCCCACCTCATAGCCGGGTGGAGCTTCCGGTGCATCGATTAATAGCCGAACCGGTTCATAGGAATTGAGAAGAAACATCCCGGGTGTTTTTTGGGTAGCTTTGAGTTCTCCTCCAACCGAACTACTTACCCAAATACTCTCTTGGGCTAGACCAGCTGTAGGAACAACCATTGCAAAACTATCGAATACAGGTTTCGAAAAACCCCATACACCCTCTGCATATACTAATGCAGAACGTAACTGTGCAATTGTTCGGCTACCCAAATATTCCGAGCTGCCTTTAAATACATTTTGTATAAGGATTGTTTCAAAGAAACGGGTTCCATAGGAACCGCTAATTCGTGCAGCCGCTGGTCGTTCCTCCTCTAAAGGAAATCCTTCTAGAGTAGTATCGATTACTAGACTACCCTCTGGTACTTCCGGCCGAACCTGCACAGAGGTGCTTGCCTGCTCTTCCCATGGGTAGGAAGTAAAGGTGGTAGTACTCCGGTTTTCGGGAGAGGATAGGGTAACAGCAATACTTCCCCTAGTTTCAAAGGCACCGGATTCCACACGATTCATTGAGAGGCTTATTACCAGGTTAGCCCCCTTTCGGATGGTTTGAAAGGCGGTTAGAGAAGTTACAAACTGATCTTTACCGAATCGGGCAATTTGGTAGCTAGCGCTCAAACCTAGGTTTAGACCAAAAGGCAAGGGTTGGGCGATCATTCCTGAGATTTCCCAAGCAGGTGGCTCCTCTGCCTCTAACGGATCTGCCGGTGGATGAAACTTACTTCCCCTGTACTGGACCCCCCATCCCACCATGGGAAACTGCTTCCGGCCCGGAAAGGAAAAACGGTACCGGAGAGAGGCAGCCCAATCCTGCATTTCATACTCCCGGAACGCAAGGGCAAAGTCACTCATCAGTATTCCTAGGGGTAGGGCAAAAAGCGTTTCTATTCCTATTAGCTGACGGTTAGGATTTCCTTGCAGATTCAACCCACCCGTTAGCCAAGGCATCAAGCCCAATAATATAGAACCTTGCACAACCGGCAGGTCAGGGTACCAACGGGGGATCCCTCCTTTTATAACATAGGTATATTCTCCCACAGGTTGCATTCTTCCTTCAAAAGAAACATATCGTTGTATAGTCCTCTCCGGTAAATCTTCTTCCTGTATTTGGATACGAACTTCATTAACCCCACTAACGTAGGGGAAATTCATTAATTGGTGGGTTCCGGGTTCTAAGGGTATTGTCCGTATTAATTGATCATTCACATACACTCGTACAATTCCTGGTCGTTCTAAAAAGAGAACTTCTTCGCTCAATACCCGCTCTTTTCGAAATACCATTGGGTCTCTTACTAACGAAAACCCTTCTAGAATATAAGCGGATTGAAACCCCTGTACGGACACGCCAAGAGTACCTAAGGTGATACGAAGGAAATGAGGCTCCAAATCTCGCACTAATCTTTCATATTCAAAAGAAATATCTTTTTCGGGATGAGTTTGAGCAGATACACCTGCTTCCACAACCCAACCCTTATAGTTAAAGACTGGCATAAGAGAAAGGGACAGAGGGAAACTGGTGGTTTTTTCAGCGTAAGATTCATAGAGAAGAGACAGAGAAGAACTAGTATTAATATAAGCGCTAAAAGGAGTAGGAGCATCGGTAAGTGGCCCATAGGTTGGGGAAATGCCCGAAAGCATAACTTTGCTATACGGGCGCAGGTGGGCGGGAATAACAATATTTAGAGCTAAAAGTTGTCGGTCAAAAGAAGCCTCTATCCCCAGGGAAGTGAGGCCTGTTAATTGCATCCATCCTGGACGGGGACTTTCCCCCATTCTTTCCCATACCTCTGGGAGGACCCTCCCTTTTAGCATAGTTTTCAATTGAGAATAGGAAAGATATATTTCTCCCTCTTCAGAAATCAGGGTATCCAGTTGAGCGAATTTTTCTCCATTGAGGGCTACGTCAATGGGCACAATTAAATCCGGTTGTTGCGCGTGCAAAGGAAAAGGAAAAAAACATACACCGCTAAGTAGGAATAACGGTAGGGCTTTTAAGAATTGGGATCGCTCTACCAGAAGGAGCCCAAGGAAGTTACCGGGTAGCCTCATAGGTAAAGTTTATAGAAACGGTTGATACGTCCAGTTCGGGCAGTTCCTCTGGAAAAGGCAGGAAATAGGGCTTCTGCGAACCTGCTAAAAGGTTTTCCCCAGCAAGGCCAGGTAAAGCATCTTCTTGGAATTGCAAAGTCTTAGAACCTAGAGAGAGCTCTATTTTTAGGTCGTTTAAGAGGGTATGGGCAGTTCCTACATTTTTTACTAGCAAGGAAACGCCCTTTCGACCTTCTTTATTCGTTCCTATACCTTGAAGGTTTATCTGAATCTCTGGTTTTGCTTGATCCGGTACTATATAAAGAGCACCCACATATCGGGTAAGAATTCGAATAGCTCCTCCCCTCGAGCGAGATTCCCCGAACTCTACCGGCAGTTGCTCCACTACCACCCGGAAGGCCAACTCCCGCGACGGATTTGGATCGCCTCGCCATTGAACACGCACAAGCTGGATTGCTCTTGGATTTAATAGCACCCGGGATGGATACACGGTAAATAAAGTGTCTGCCGGCTGATTTATTTCCCGGCCTTCCTCATTCAGATCACGGGTGAATACCTGGATCCGAAGGGCTATGGGTTCGTTTGAAGGATTTGTCAATCGAAAGGTTTGTACCGACTGGGGGCCTACAGGAGAGAGATCTGCCGTAATAGGTTCTAACGAAAAAGAGGAGAGGGAAAAAATAGCGGTAACCCCTAAGGTTACCGCTAAAATTACTCCCTTTCTATTTCCAGCAAAATCCCGGATCATTTAGCCGTTATGGTAAAGGTTAGTGTATCACTGTAGGTGTCTTCGTATAGGAAATCTCCCGTATAGGAAATTTCTACAGCTTTACTAGCTCCTGCACCCGTAGTTCGCGCATTAGAGTCGGTTACCAATGCGCTTCCGGAAACAAATGTTACGGCTGCCCCCCCATAGGTCAGGCTATATGCTAAGATATCTGAATTAGCAGGATCGGCACTTTTAAAAAAAGGCAGAGCTGCACTGGCTGCTACAGCATTAGCAGAAGTAACAGTAACCGTATACCCTCCCTTTTTGTTGCTCCTTTCCAAAACAGTAGCTACAGATACTGTAGCAGTAGTGGAAAGATCTAAGTTTGAAGCGGCTGGTAGGGCTGTTACTGTGATTTGAAGGATGGGGGGAACCGTACCTGTAAGAACGAGGTTTCCCGTTGTTTGGGCTACTAGAGGTAATACGAAAGCGGTAACCAATATAACAGAAAGTAAAGTAATCTTCGAACTCTTTTTTATCATGACTTTTTCCTCCTGCCTATAATATAACACAAAGTAACATAAACTACAAACTTAATCAGAATTTCCATCGGCCTAGGACAGCATAAACATAAGTAGCCACCAATGTTTCGTTTTCTAGCTCTATTGACAATACCGCGATGTTGCCATAGTATATCGATTGCTATCGATATTCGATATAAAACAATTATTTAGAGGAGGGAAATATGAAAAAGATCTTTTCCGTTCTGTTATCCCTGTGTGTTATTACAGGAATGCTAATTGCAGGCGGTAAAAAAGAAGCACCTGCTGCACAAAAGTATACCCTACGTATTTCTACGGTAATCAGCACCTCAGATCCTATGTACAAAGGATACGCTTTGTTAGCTGAAAACCTGGGTAAACGGACCAACGGAGCTATCCAGGCAACCGTGTATCCCGATGCTCAGTTAGGCCAGGATGAGGATGTAATGGAACAAGCCTTGTTAGGTGCAGATGTTGCCTTCAATACCGATGCGGGCCGGTTGGGAGTGCGGGTAAAACAAATGGGGATAGTGCTTGCTCCTTACCTGTTTGATAATCCAGCTGAGGCAAAAAAGTTTCTATTGTCGGATTTATTTAAAAGCTGGCAAAAAGAACTACAGGAAAAACATAACCTTGTTCTCTTAGCTCTCAACTATTATGCGGGAGGGCGAAATTTCGTGACGAAAAAGCCAGTCCTTTCTCCTGACGATTTGCGAGGTATGAGGATTCGAACTCCAGGGGCTCCTGTATGGCAAGAATCCATCCGTTCCTTAGGGGCTACACCCGTCGCTCTTCCCTGGGTAGAAACCTATCCAGCCTTACAACAGGGTGTAATTGATGGGGCTGAAGCTCAGCATCCTGCAACCTTTGCAGCGAAATTATTTGAAGTGGCAAAGAATATTTCTCTTACCAACCACATTTTGCTGATCAACGGTCCCGTGGTCGGAGCCAAATGGTTCAGTCAACTACCTAAAGAGTTCCAGGATATTCTGTTTGAGGAAGCCATTAAAGCGGGAGATTTCGTGACCAAGACTGTATTGGATTTAGAGAAGGATTACGAGAATAAAATGGCTGCCGGCGGCGCTACAATTCACACCGTCAATGTAGCTCCCTTCAAGCAAAAAGCAGAAAATGCATATGTGGCTTTGGGGTTGGTAGATCTAAGGAAGGAAGTACAAAAGGTTCTTGGAAAATGATACGCAAGTTAGTTCGTTTCGGAATCTGGCTAGAGGAAACCTCTAGCCAGATCTTGCTAGGCTTTGTGGTTATTCTCGTTTTTATTGCTGCGTTTACCCGATATGCGGGCACACCCATCAATTGGTCTGTAGATATTGCCCAGGGAATGTTTGTGTGGGTTATTTATCTTGGAGCAAATCAAGCCTGGAGAAAGAGCCGCCACATAGGTATTGACATGCTTTTTAACCTATTCTCCCCCAAAATCCAGAAAATCCTAACGATTACCATCTATTTAATTATTGTGATTTTCCTCTTAGCTATCATCTGGAATGGGGTATACATTGCTATTGTAAACTGGGGAAGAATTATGAACGACATTCCCATAAGCTATTCTTTTGTGACGATTGCTGTCCCCATAGGTTCGTTACTAATGATCATAACCACAATAGAAAAACTAGTAAACATGCTTCGTAAGAAGAATTCTACCTAGGAAGGGGTTATATATGTGGCTCATAATTCTTCTCTTTCTAATTTTTCTACTAATTAATATGCCGATTGCCTTTACCATCGGAATATCGGCGAGTATCTTTTTCCTCCAACAGTCCACCATCCCCTTTTCTTTGGCAGTACAACGAATGGTAACAGGTACTCAATCCTTTCCCTTGTTGGCTGTGCCTTTTTTTATACTTGCAGGCCATATTATGAACGCCTCAGGTATTACCCAGCGGCTTTTAAAATTCGCAGATGCAATAGCAGGTCATATCCGGGGCAGTATTGCCCAGGCTTCCATTGTTCTGAGCGTTTTAATGGGAGGTATTTCTGGCTCTTCCAACGCTGATGCGGCTATGGAAACCCGTCTTCTGATGCCCACGATGCGACAAAGAGGTTATTCTGACGGTTTTTCTACTTGCGTCCTCGCCTTCGGCTCCCTCATAGTACCCATCATTCCCCCAAGCATCGGATTAATTCTATACGGGTTCGTAGGACAGGTATCCATAGGACGTTTGTTCATAGCAGGAGTAATTCCCGGCATTCTTATGGGTGGAGCTTTAATGGTTACTACCTATTTAATAGCTAAGCATCGAAATTACGATCCTGTGTTACCTCCTGCAAAAAGCTTTAAAGAAATTCTCTTCGATATTAAAGAAAGCTTCTGGGCATTAATCTTCCCTATACTACTTGTGTTTACCATCCGTATGGGGATCTTTACCCCTAGTGAAGCGGGAGCTTTTGCTGTTGTATACGCTATGTTCGTTGGCTTTTTTATTCATAAAGAGCTTACCTTCAAGAAATTAAAACAAGCCCTACAAGACACCGTAGAAGATAATGCCATAATAATGCTCATTGTATCCATGGCTGCCATACTTGGATACGTATTAGCTTATGGCAGAGTACCCCAATCGATAGCTCAGTTCATTTTAGGACTATCTACTACACCATGGATAGTTATGGGCCTTATCATTATTTTCCTCTTTCTTGTAGGGACGGTGATGGAGGGAACCGTAAACATTTTGCTTCTTACACCGATTCTTTTACCCCTAGTGCAGCGGATCGGTTATGACCCTGTTCATTTTGGAATAATCATGGCTATCCTTATCCAGCTAGGAGGAGTAACCCCCCCGGTAGGAGTAAACATGTATACGGTATGTTCGTTATCGGGAGTGCCGATAAGTGAATTCTTAAAAAACTCTTGGCCTTTCCTAATTGCCATATTATCGGTAGTTATACTGGTCGTATTATATCCTCCTATTTGCATGTTTCTTCCGAATATATTAATGCCACAATAAGGAATACTAGTATGATAAACTTTGAATCGGCTTTTTGTTTAAAAGATCAACTTGCTATTATCACAGGGGGTGGAACCGGGATTGGGCGGGCTATTACGGAAGCGTTTGTCTCTGCGGGTGCCAAGGTTGTAATAGCGGGTCGAAGACGAGAACCTTTAGAAGAGACCTCTTCCCTCTATAGGGGAAAGGTGTTTCCCTATGTATACGATATCACCCATACCGAGGAAGCACCTTCATTTATGGAGAAAGTCGAAAGAGAAGTAGGTACTCCAACTATTTTAGTAAATAATGCAGGTATCCATTTAAAGAAAAAAGCAGAAGAGGTTACAGCCGAAGAGTTTCGCCGCGTGTTGGAAACGCATATTGTTGGCGCCCATGCTCTAAGTAGTTCGATTATTCCGGTGTTCCGGAAAATCGGGGGTGGCTCTATTCTATACATTGCTTCTATGGCTTCCCTGTTCGGCATACCCTATGTGGTGGCGTATTCGGCTGCTAAATCAGCCATGCTTGGGGTAGTGCGAACCCTAGCCGTAGAATACGGCGGGGAAAATATTCGGGTAAATGCGGTTGCACCCGGTTGGATAGAAACCGAAATGAGCCGTAAAGCAATGGAGGGGGATCCGGAGAGAAAACGCAAAGTACTAGGCCGTACGCCTTTGGCACGTTTCGGGATCCCTGAAGATATTGGATGGGCAGCCGTATACCTATGTTCTCCGGCAGCTCGTTTCATTACTGGCACCTGTCTTGCGGTAGATGGGGGTATTTCGATAGGATTCTGATTCAATCGGATTTCGTCTGACAAAAAGTCCTTCTGTATAAAGAGGTTCTCATGAAATTAGGGTTTGGCTTGTATCATTACATGTTAAATGACGATTACTACCAATTCGCCCGCCAATGTGGGGCTACCCACGCGGTTGTTCACCTGGTCGATTACTTTTACAAAGGTTCCGGCCATACCTCGGCGGAAAACCAACCGGTGGGAGATCAGCGGGGTTGGGGAGAAGCGGGCGCCACCCGCCACCTTTGGACCTATGAATACTTTTTGCATTTACAAAATTCCCTGGCTAGGCATGGCCTTATCTTAGAAGCGATTGAGAACTTTGATCCAGCGGATTGGCACGATGTACTCCTGGATGGCCCCCGAAAACACGAACAGATTGCCCGGTTAAAGCAGATCGTACAGGATGCAGGTAGGGCAGGTATACGAATCATCGGCTATAATTTCAGCCTTGCCGGAGTGGCAGGCCGCATAACCGGTCCCTTTGCCCGGGGTAATGCTCTATCCGTGGGTATGAACGGTCCGGTGGACGAACCCATACCTAAGGGTATGGTATGGAATATGGTGTACGATAAAAACGCACCTCAGGAATTTTTACCGGAAATTAGTCATGAAGAGTTATGGAAGCGCTTAGAGTTTTTTCTTTCTGAATTGTTACCTGTAGCGGAAAAAGCAGGGGTCATTCTTGCCTTACACCCGGATGATCCTCCCTTAGAACGGGTTCGTCGTCAGCCTCGCTTGGTGTACCGACCCGAATTATACCAGCGCCTGATAGACCGATTCCCCTCTCCCTCGGTTGGGTTAGAGTTCTGCCTAGGCACCCTAGCCGAAATGACGGAAGGAAATATCTATGAAACGGTGCAGCATTACGTTTCCCAGGGAAAAGTTGCCTACATTCATTTCCGGAATGTACGAGGGAAAGTACCTTATTACAAAGAAGTGTTTATTGATGAAGGGGATGTGGACATGAGAAAAGTGATTCGCCTACTACGTGCTTTGCAATACGATGGGGTACTAATCCCTGACCATACCCCCCAGATGACCTGTGCAGCTCCCTGGCATGCGGGAATGGCCTTTGCTATGGGATACATGAAGGCTCTTCTAGAAAGCACTGTGCCATAAATGGAAGATTCATCTGGCACTGCCTCCTACCGACGATACACATTGCAGGTTGTTCCCAATAAGGTAGCAGCAAAGGTTAATCCCCTGCTAAGCACCCGTTAGGCCGGAGGTGTATTGCCGGCGAATAGCCTTTCGACGTTCTAAGAAGTCTTCGAATCGTTCCACCGAACTATTAATCAACAGCTCCTCTGAACCACCGGCTGCCTGTATTAGAGCTAAAGCCTTATCAAATTTCCCAACATCCGCATGATAGTGAGCGTCACTCCCCACTACCATCAACGTGCCATATTTCACACATAACTTAGCTATCGAAAGGCAATTTTCGTCACTTCCCTTCCGGATCCGAAACGAAGCATTATTGATTTCCAAGGCCTTTCCTAAACGAGCTGCGGCTTTTACCACTTCCTCGTATTCTAGGGGATAGGTAGGGTTTCCCGGATGCGAAACAGCATCCAGCAAGGGATTTTCCAATGCCGCAAGCAGAACTTGGGTGTTTTTTTCCTGACTGCCCGGAGGAAAAGCAATTTCGTGCAAACCGGCCAGCACAAAATCCAATCTACCCAAAAGGATTGCTTCCAAATCTAACGAACCTGAGGTATCGAGGATATTTGCTTCAATTCCCCGATAAAAGCGCACCCCTTCGATTATTTCAGGGAGAACCCTTAAGTTACTAAAATGATACGGATGGGTGCCGCCGGGTAAAGCGGGCCCATGATCGGTTAGCACAAATCCTTTTAGCCCTTTGCGGAACGCCGCTCGTGCTAGATCATCTACGGTGGAATATGCATGGCCTGAAGCCACGGAATGGGTGTGGGTATCGATTACAATATTCATGGATACCCTATCATCCATAAAAATTATCTCTATGTCCAGAGATACCTTTTGTTCCCTTAATAAAGCGTTGCTTTAACGTGCATGTCACTGAGACGGCCATTCGAATACGGCGACGCAGAAACGGAGGGGAGAAAATTCGACCTCGTTACCGCCACAAAAACAAAAGTTTTTAGGGAGAAGTAAAATCTGCCGTTACCCTTCAAGGAATAGAGCGGTTTGTTTCCTAAACTCTTCCAGGGTTTCGAATATTTTCCCAGAATATGAATCTAGATTATAGGGATTTATTAAATCCTTTAGGGCACCTCTTAGGGCCCCACCTAAATGCTCTAAGGGCCTTCCTATAGGGTGCATATTTTTTAATACCCATTATTTATCTGTATTAGGGTGCAGACAACCTTACTAGAATAGGCCTAAGAGAAGCGAAGGTAGCGGAGGAACTCGTATTTAATGGGTTTGAGTATTATTTCGCGCCACTCAAATTTTGGTCTTCTTTTCTTCATTTTTAGCTAAGAATTTAGCTACCTGAATAAGGAAGCGCTCATGAGTCCCTTCGCCGATTTTCTCCACCTCATCAAAAGCTTGCACCGAAAAGACTAAGCGTCTCCCCTCCATTTCCTTTAATTCAGCTTTTGCAGTAACCTGCATCCCTATAGGGGTAGCGGCAAGGTGTTTTACATCCAGATGCGTACCTACCGTTGCCCAACCCTCAGGAAGCAAGGGATCTACCGCTAAAAGTGCAGCCTTTTCCATTAGCCCGATCATTGCCGGAGTCGCATAGACTGCCACACCCCCACTTCCGTATCTCTCCGCCGTATTTTCCGCAGATACTTTTTCTGTTGCTTGCCCTTGCAATCCCAATTTTAAATTAAACTCCATACTATCCTCCGTTTTGTAGATTAAGAACGCAGTTGTAAGACTTGCCGCGTCTCCACATCTCCCCGACTCTTACGAACCAGGTAGATGACCAAATCTAGGCCTACCATAAGGGCATTAAGGATGTACAGGTATAGCACCGCATCTCGGCTATAAATAAGCTTGTGAAGGATTCCAGAAAGATAACCTAAAAATACCACAACAATAAAAGGTAGGCTCTTTCCGGTTAATTTAGGAGCAGTGAGCGATCGATAGATAGACACAGGCCAGGCAACCCCAAAGCAAACTAACATTAAAATTTCAAAAATACTCATGCAAGGACTATACCAGATTGATACATTTAAATAAATATCCAGCTCCATACTTTGCCCTTGAAAGAAAGCCGAAAAAATACTGGGTGTTTTCCTCTCGAGTACGGCAAACACAAGTATCCCCTTTCTGTTCGTTTAATCTAACCATCCATACAGTTGAATTAACTTTAGCAGTTTTGCAACAACGGAGAGCAGGTTTTCCCCAACCCTGTTCTTTCCCCTTCGACCGATTAACCCCTTGCCCCTTTTCCCGGTTCGGAGTGGGTAAGTTCTAGTAATATATAAAGAAACTTGACAAAAAGGAAATACCAGTGCTACCTTAATTCTTGATTTCTATCGGTTATCGATAGAAATCGAAACTACTATATAGGGAGGGTTTTATGAAACAAATGCGATGGGTACTAGTTGTAGTAGGTTTACTGCTTCTAGCTAGTCCAGTTTTTACCGCTGGGGCTAAAGAAACCCGGGTTATAACGATGCGTACTTCTACCAACCTTGCTCCTGGCGGCACTGTTGGCAGAGCGCTAAAAAAGTTTGTGGAATTGGTAGAGCAGGATTCCGGGGGCAGAATAAAAGCTACCGCTAATTTCGGAAGCGAGTTGGGTAGCCAGAGAGAGCAGGTAGAAATGACAAAAACCGGAGCATTAGAAATGGTAGTCTCTGCACCGGGAACAGGTCCCGGAGCGAATGTTCCTCCTTTGCAGATGTTTGAGTTTCCCTACCTGTTTAAAGACGATGCCCATTATGTACGAGTCCTTGATGGAATGGAAGCCGAGGTATCGCGGTTAGTTGCTCCTCTGAATTTAGTGGCTGTGGGCGGACAAAACATGGGATCTCGGCACATGTTAGTGAAACCTAGACCTATCTATGTTCCCGACGATTTAAAAGGGTTAAAAATGAGGGGACCTAATCCGGTTTATATAGCCATGTTTAATGCATTTGGCGCTTCAGGGGTTACCACAGATTGGAATGAAATATACAACGCTTTACAAACTGGGGTAATTGATGGTATGGAAGCATCGCCCGATATGATTTATTCCATGAAGTTTCATGAAGTAGCGAAACATCTGAGTAAAACGAACCATATTGCCGCAGCAGTTTATTATTTCTTCCGGAAAGATTGGTTAGATTCTTTACCCGCAGACTTAAAACAAATTGTATTAAATAGTGCCCGTAAAGCAGCTGCATACCAAAACGAAATCGGTCTAGAAGCACAAAAAACCTCTCTGCAAAAAATGATCAATGAAGGGGTACAAGTGAATGAAGTAAAGGACCTTCGGTTATTCCAGGAAAAAGTAAAACCCATGCTAGATCAGTTCCGAGCTCGGGGAAAAGACTGGTCAGATTTTATTGACAAAATTATTGCTATTCAATGAGTTAGGGCTTAGATGAATATGGAGCGATTCTATCGGATAATCGACCGAATACGAGCTATTCTTATCATTCTTATTCTAGGTTTTATTATAGGTATAGGGGCAGTTCAAATTTTTCTACGCTACTTTCCTTATACCAAAGCATTCGACTGGGTAGATGAAATTATGAGGTACCTTAATATTTGGGTGGTCTTTTTAGCTGCTAGCATAGGGGTAAAGGAAAGTACCCACTTAAGTATGGATTATTTTCT
>JBDNDI010000230.1:0-4674 GCA_046719195.1 Spirochaetales bacterium
AGGAGGTAAGCCTTCGACTCCTGGAAAGTCCCCAATGAATCCGCCTGAATTACAAGCATCTACCAAAATACCTTTTCGCCGGGAAGGTATTTTAGCAATTAATTGCATAAGGTCTGAATCTTTAACACCACCCAGCTGAAGTGTGTTCTGGGGGTGATACAGAAAGATGTATTCCCCTGTGGGAAGCGAGTAGATAGAATCGCTAGGCTTAATTTGCAACCCGTGCCCCGAAAAATAAAATAGAAAGAGGGAATCTTTTTTAGCATGCCCCGCTACCCATTCGATATCCGCCTCCAGTTGGTCTTTGGTAGCATCCGCATTCAGACGAACACGAACATTATCTGCAGGATATCCCCCTTGTATAAGAAGATTCCCCACATCTTCTGCATCTCTGGCACTGTAAAGCAACTGATTATTAGGTTCGACATATTGGGACACCCCATACACTAGGGCGTAACGCTCACCCGGGTCTGGGTCTAAGGAACAACTTGCTAAGCCTATTATCCCAATCAAAAGTAGGGTAAGAAGGAAAGCCTGGATCAAATTCAGGATGGCTTTCCCTACAAGAGAAGAGCGCAGGGAACGATATATCTTGGTTTGCTTTTGTTTTTCCGGTGAGCCGGAGAGGGGTCCTCTATTCATGTACACCCCCGGTTAGCCGGTATAAAAAACTTAAACCAAAGCCGGTAGAAAAAGTGTAGGTAAGGTCCCTCCGGAAACCCCACTCTAAGGGCAGGGTATAACGGAACCGGATCCGGCGATTAAGGGTAGGAACCTCTAAATAGGTAAATCCTTCAGCAGCAGGAAAGAAAAAGTACTGATCTGTGAACGTATATCGAGAAAAATACCCACTTACTCCTGCCCCAGCACCTATTTTTATGGTAGACCCATCTTTTGGTTTTTCGGTAGCTCTATGTTCATAGGCAGCGCTGGAGGGAAACGAATATACAGGTAGATCGAATAGTAAACGTACCTGCATTCCCTCAGAACCTCGGTATCCCCAGCCACCCTTTAAGTTAGAAGCCTCCACCCCGTGGACCCCTACTTGGGTAGATAAACTAAAAGAAGAAAACTCCCACAGTATAGCAAGCTCTAGGGCATGTGCCCCTTGGAGTTTTTCAGAAAATCCTTCCATGCGAGAAACCGATATAAAGCCTCGGCTTGATAGAGCGGTAGAGACATCAAGACAAGGGGAAGGAGATGCCGATACTAGTATGGCAAAGAAGGCAAAATATGGTACAATATATCGTATCATTACCTTTAATGTGCAGGTAATTTATCTTGAAATCAAGGGATACGGCACAATATGCGTATTATTCCTGTAAGAAATAGGATCTTCCTGGTCTGTTTGATTACCCTATTGGGTGTTTCTTGCAATAAAAAGCCCCAACCTATTGTTGTGGTACTCCCTCCTACCCCTATTCTTACGGTACAGGCTAATTGGGCATTAGTGGTTTCTCCGTATCTCCGGGTTCGAAAACATCCTTCTGTAGAAGGAGAAGTGGTAGCTCACCTTAGGAACTCTTCCATAACAGAAATAGTATCCCGAACTGCATACCCGGAAACCCTAGAAGGAAAAACCGACTACTGGTATGAAATATCTGCGGAAGGTAAGCGAGGTTGGGTCTTCGGAAGTTACCTGAAGTTTTTTAACTCCCGTGCAGAGGCAGAGATGGCTGCCCAGCTTTCAAAAGATAGCTAGTTATTTTCATGCAGTATGTTACCCTTCTTCACCTTTTGCTCCCCCCGTTGGTCGGGGCAGCTATCGGTTATATTACCAATGCCTTAGCCATACGGATGCTTTTCCGGCCTTTAAAAGAGTATAGGGTAGGCCCTTTGCGTCTTCCCTTTACCCCGGGAATCATCCCAAGGCAACGGCACGCTCTAGCTGTAAGTATTGCCCGAATGGTTTCAAGAGAATTACTTACAGAAAGAGCCTTAAAACAGAGACTAGAAGACCCGGGGTTTCGGCAGCGAGTGTACGACAAGTTGTCCGACCTAGTAGAACGATTGCTGACTCTACCCTTACATTCTTTAGCTCAAACTATTCCTGCTGAGGTACGAGAGGCAAGTGTGTCCTGGGTGCAAGGAGCTTTAAAAGAAGCGTTCGAGCAAAAAAATCCTTTCCGGGATTTACTAAAAGAGGGTTTAGAAATACTTTGGAATACACCCCTTCCTCCGAATATATCTTCTTCGATTGTACAAGGGATGAAACATTCGGAGGAGTTAAAACAGATACTTAACCGAACAAAGAGTATACTGAAAGATACGTTGTACCAGGGGGTAACAGTAAAAGAACTATTCTCCAAAGAGGTAGAGATAGAAACCCTTAAGTCGTTTCTTGAACCTCTGTACCCTAAAATAATTCAATATCTCAGTAAGGTCCTAAGAACCCCGGAGGTAAAGAGGGAACTAGAACTTCAAGGCCGTTTTCTCCTATGGGATATCCTGCAACAGCTATCTTTTTTCCAACGATTACTTATTACTGCCGGACAGTATGACCGGACTTTAGAAGAACGAATGCCCTTTATCGTAGAGGAGGCTATTGCTGCATTGGAACGGACTGGGGAGGAGGGACCGTTAAAAAGACAAGTGCTTTTTACCCTCGCTCGGGAGTTAGACCGCTTCCTGTCTAAACCCTTAAAGGAGCTTTTGGCCTTACTGCCTGAAGAAGGAATCGAAGGCTTTTTAGGGAATAGCCTTGGATGGATTACTGAAACCCTCCTAGGTCAATTGCAGATTAAAGGAGAGATACGTTTAGGAGATTGGATAGGACAAGCTACCGGTATTCCTAGAGAGGAACTCACGGGTCGAACCTTACGCTTCTTTCAATCAATACTGTTTCCCTCTGAAAAGGATAAGGCACAGCCAATTGAGAGTTTACTGAAAAATTTATTACAGAATCTTTCTCGCTCGGCTTTTCAGGTGTTGGGAGATAAAACCCTGAAGGATCTTTTACCTCTATCAGAAGAGGAAAAACATGCAGTAAATACCTTTATTCTTCGGAAAATATTCGATATACTTAGTACAAAAATACCAGCTATTATATCCGTACTAGATATCGAAGAGTTAGTAATTCAAAGAATTGATGAGCTGGATATCCAAGAAGTGGAGGGGCTGCTCTTATCGGTAATTTCCCGGCACCTACAATGGATCAATTTTTTTGGAGGGGTATTGGGTGCCCTGATAGGAGGGGTACAGGTATTATTACAGTATATAAAGTAGATGAAGCATCCTGAAAATCCTATGAAAATTCTAGGAATATTAGTTGTGGAAAGGAAGGAAGAGTTGTATCCTCGACTTGTCTCTCTCTTTCCCACAGATAAATATTATTTTGCTCAGGCTTCCACCTTGGAGGAGGCGAAAAATATTTTAACAAAGCCTCAATCAAATATTAATTTTGGCATTATTATGTTACAGGGATGGGGAACCTCCGAACAGGAATTTTGTAAAGCTCTCCGGGTGCAGTATTCTAAGGCCCCTTTACAGGTGCTGGTAACTACGGATTCACCCACTGACCTTCCTCTAAATGGTACCATAGACGACATTATTCCTTCTCCTATATGGGACCTGGAGCTTAAGCTCAGGATTTACCTAGCCCAGGGAAGATATGAAAAACAGCTAGAATTGATACAGGAATGGGAGTTCCTTCGAAAAACGTTAAAAGAAGAAGAGGGCCTTTCTGCAAAAGTGCTGGCTCAGAATCGGAGTCTAAAACAAGCCATAGAAGATTTAGAGCGTATTAACGAGCAGTTGGTAAAGGCTAACCGGGAGCTAGAACGGATTGCCCGACACGATGCACTTTCCGGGCTTCTGAACCGCATTACACTGTTCAATGCAGTAGATGCAGAAATTGAACGTTCACTCCGTGGCGATAACCCCTTAAGCGGTATTATGATCGATATCGATCATTTTAAAGATATTAATGACAACTATGGTCATCAGTGTGGAGACGACGTAATACGGATGATCGGTAACTGGTTATTGGGGAACCTTCGAAAGTACGACCTGGCCGGAAGGTATGGAGGAGAAGAGTTTTTTGTGGTACTTCCGAATACCCGACTAAATCAAGCAGTGAAAATTGCCGAACGGTTCCGAAAAACCGTCCAATCATACACTATGAAATGTAACAATCACTCTATACAAATAACTGCTTCTATGGGAGTGGCGGAGTACCGCATGGGGGAAACACGGGACATGTGGATCAATCGTTGCGACCGGGCTATGTATGTGGCAAAACATCGGGGCAGAAACCAGGTAGTGGCGGACACCTTCCCTTTAGGCCCCGCCAGTAGCCGTAACTAATCCGGCAGGAACCCGCAGAAAAAAAGTACTACCAACTGCCATTTCACTCTCTACCTTTACCGAACCACCGTGGGCTAGAGCAATATGTTTTACAATCGCTAAGCCTAAGCCTGTGCCTCCCAAAGAACGACTGCGGGTTTTATCAATTCGGTAAAAACGCTCAAATATACGGGATTGCGCCTCAGGAGGTATGCCTGGACCCGTGTCTTGTACAGAAAACTGTACCCATCCTTCCTCTTTATCTGCTTTAATATACACGGTAGAAGCAGGATCTCCATACTTAATGGCGTTTTCGACTAAGTTTACCAGGGCTTGTACCATGAGTAAAGGATTACAATAGAGGGAATCTTCTTCTCCTGTAGAAATGGA
>JBDNDI010000231.1:0-4643 GCA_046719195.1 Spirochaetales bacterium
TCATTTTGATGAAGCCCACAGTCTCCATGTGACAAAGCTAGCTTTACAAATATTTGATCAATTACGGGACGAACATGGCTTGGATGATCATTCCCGGCTTTTGCTAGAATCAGCAGCTATTTTGCATGATATTGGAAACTTTATTAGCACAGTTCGGCATCATAAACACAGCCAGTACATTATCGAAAATTCGGAGATGTTCGGCTTCTCCCGAATGGATCTGCGGATTATTTCGCAAATAGTCCGGTACCACAGAAAGGCTCTGCCCAATTCTGCTCAAATGAAATGTGCGCTCATGAGCCGGGAAGAGCGGATGCAGGTATTAAAACTGGCCTCTATCCTCCGATTGGCCGATGGGCTCGATAGAGGGCACTCCCAACGGGTACGATCCGTACGGGTAGAGAAGGGAGAAGAAGAAATTCTCTTACAGGTTGAGTATAGCGGAAACCTCCAGGTGGAACGTTCTGGCCTTCGCCTAAAGGCAGAACTATTTGAAGAAGTATTCGGGTATAGTGTTCGTTTAGGGTAAGCAAGTGAGAAAAAAAGAGAAATCTATCGAGAAAGAAAAAATGCCTCAAAGAAATCCTCCTAAATTTTTTAATCGGGAGCTTAGCTGGATACAGTTCAATCGACGGGTATTGGAAGAGGCGATGGATTCAAGTGTCCCTTTATTAGAGCGGTTGAAATTTCTCTGTATTGTAAGTTCAAACTTCGACGAATTTTTTCAAGTTCGAGTCTCCTATGTAAAACGCCAGATTAGTAACGGAGATGAGGTGAATTGCCCTTCGGGACTAAAACCTTCCCAGCAACTGGAAGCTATTTCTGCACAGGTAAAGGAAATTCAGCAACTCCAGTACCAGACTTTGTACCAGGAGATCCTACCCGGTCTTGAAAAAGCAGGGATCCAGTATCGTAAACACCGGGAGTGGGACACGCAACAGATAGAGTACCTAGCACGACTCTTTGAAGAGGAGATATTCCCTGTTCTTACCCCTATACGGATAAATCCAGGATCGGATTTTTCCTCGATAAAAAACCTCCGGTTGCATGTTGCGTACCGTCTTCGAAAACTGTCCGGAGTGGAGGATGGAGAAGAGGGGGAGGAACGTATGGCTTTAGTGCAAGTGCCTGCCAGTATTCCCCGGGTGGTGCATCTCCCTGCCCCGGAAGGTAAAGTTTGCTTTACTTTCCTTGAAGATATTATTCAAGCCTTTGGAGGAAGATTGTTCCTCGGCTATGAGGTCATCGATTCTTTGGTGTTCCGGCTAGCCCGGGATGCTGATTTAGGAGTAGATGAAGAGCGGGACGATGACTTTGTGGATGCTATGGTAGAGGTTATCCGCCAGAGAGAACAGAGCCCTGCGGTACGTCTGACGTATGTGCCCGGCAGTACCTTTTTGCTCGCTGCCTTAACTGCTGCTTTGGATTTGTCCGAACTAGATTTATACGGGTTCCCCGGTCCCTTAGATTTAGGAAGCCTGATGGAATTGGTGAGCCTGCCGGGTTTTGATTCTTTGCGAGACCCTCCCTGGAGACCCATATCTTCCCAAAGCTTACCAGAGGATGAACCTTACTGGTCGGTATTAAGCACGGGAGATATATTACTCCATCATCCCTATGAATCCTTTCAATCAGTGGTCAACTTTCTTCAAGAGGCGGCAAAGGATCCCCAGGTTCTAGCAATAAAAATTACTCTATATAGGACTTCCGGAGACTCTCCTATTGTGAAGGCACTAGAACGGGCTGCTAAAAATAAAAAGCAGGTTACAGCCTTGGTAGAGTTGAAAGCCCGGTTTGATGAAGAGCGGAATATCGAATGGGCATCTCGGCTAGAAAAGGCGGGGGTAATTGTTATTTACGGAGTCGCCCATCTGAAAGTTCACGCTAAGGCCCTTCTAGTGATCCGAAAGGAGGGTAGCAGCATGCGAAGGTATGCCCATCTTTCCACCGGAAATTACAACGAGCGAACTGCTAGATTATATACCGATATCGGCCTATTAACATCCCGGGAAGACCTTACCTATGAGCTCTCTCTATTTTTTAATGCAGTAACCGGCTACTCGGCTATTCCGAATCTTCGCAGGCTTTGTATGGCGCCTATTAATTTAAAAACACGTCTCTTAACCCTAATAGAACGGGAAATAGAGAGGAGTACCCCAGAATCCCCGGGCTTTATTATGGCTAAGATGAACTCCCTAGCGGATCTTGACATTATTAAAGCCTTATACAGGGCCTCCCAGGCAGGGGTACGGATTTGGCTAAATGTACGAGGAATCTGCATGTTAGTACCGGGTGTGCCGGGTTTGAGTGAACATATAACGGTAGTGAGTATTGTGGACAGACTCCTTGAGCACAGTCGGATTTATTACTTTCACAATGGTGGATCTGAGGAGGTGTATTGCTCTTCGGCAGATTGGATGCCCCGAAATCTGGAACGAAGGATCGAGCTCATGTTCCCCGTGGAACAGAAAGATATTAAGCGACGGGTTATCCAGCTTCTCCATCTGTTTTTTAAGGATAATCAAAAAGCCCGGGTACTGCTTTCCGATGGAACCTACCAACGGAAACGGCCTTCAAAAAAAGAAGAACCGTTTCGAGTGCAACAACATTTATATGAAGAGGTTCTGAAATCTAGCCAGGAATCGGTAACAATGAAAAAGAAAGAGTTTCAGGTTCGTAGAAAATTCCCCGCAACCTAAAAATCATATTTCTTTCAGAGATCGTTGGAAAAACAGGCTTAATTTCCGGTCTGAACAGGTCGGTACCGAAGAGCATAGCCGTATTCCCAGGTTGTAGCGCCGGCAACTGCTTTTAATAGAGTAAGAAACACTTCGGTTTCGGCTGGAACCGATAAGGTAATAGGGCTAGGTTTCCCGGATACTAGGTTCCGTAACCGCAATAATACGGTAATTTCCTGGGCAGAGGAAAGGCCATTGGCTAGGTATACAATGTAGGTGGAATCGATCTGTTCGAAACGCAGATCAATTTTGCCATTGGCTGGGATACGGCGTTTGTGGCTAGTATAGTCTTCTTCTTTAAGATCTTTTCCAAATATTATGGAAAAAGGCGGTTTTCCTGGATGAAAGCCGTAATAATACTCTCCTTCTTGGGGGGACGCAGCAGTTCCATCGTGATTCAAGAATCGTATCGGAATAGAAACCATCTTTCCCTCTACCGTAGGAATTCGTACATCAAAGTGTAAGTGGGGGCCAGAACTAACCCCAGTACTACCACTATAACCAATCGGATCTCCTGCCTGTACCCTATCTCCAACCTTTACTAAAGCACCGTTTTGTTTCAGATGCACATAGTTACCGAGGGTTCCATCCTCATGAAGAATTAAAATATAATTGGCATCCCGCGCATACGCAGTAGAGGGGCCTCCCCGGTTTGAATCGGCCTTTACCTCCACCACCAGCCCGGACCGGGCAGCGGTAATTAAAGAACCTGTATCTAAATCAAAATCATAAGCGTTCTGGTTTTCTCCCTGGTGGGTGAAGGTGCCGTTGGGGCCTTGGGTTAATCGATACTTTTTCCCATGGGGAAAGGGAAACAGGTAAAGGAAGTCCGGATCCGGTCGTACAGAAAAGGGATCGCCTTTGGCGTAAGAGACAAGCATTCGATAGCTTTTTCTGCCGGTACCGGGCAAGGATTCAAGCTGGAAAAGAGGGGTCTTAGTAGTGGCCGGAGGTAGTAACACTCGATAGGGTAAGGGTACAGAACTTTTAAGATTAATAAGAGAAGGAAACTCCACGGAAAGCCATACCGGGATAGGTAGAGTATTATCTCCGTAGAATTGGAACATCCCCTCCTGTTCCTGTACCTGGTATACATAAACAGGATCTTGCGAAGGGTTTGCAAAAATTGGGGTTATAGCTAAGAAGATAAACACAATTAGGGCGGATAAGCCTACGCATCCTTTTAGTTTCCGCCTAGGGTATTCTGTGAAAAATGACAATAAAGATAATCTTTCCATCACTCTAAGTAAAGTATATCCAAATTTCTGTTTTTCGGGTAGGATACCACTATGGCACATTGCATTGTTCCTTCCGCAGAGGAAGTATTAGACAAAGAGTTCCCAGTATTGGATAAAGGGTTTGTTCGTCTTATAGATTATTTAGGGAGTGATGAGCGGATTGTGCAGGCAGCCCGGGTGTCCTATGGAAAAGGCACCAAGACTTTCCGGGAAGATAGAGGACTCATATTCTACCTTTTACGAAACGAACATACTTCTCCCTTTGAACAGGTTGTTCTTACTTTTCATATTAAGCTTCCCATTTTCGTTGCCCGGCAGTGGATACGACACCGAACAGCCCGGGTAAATGAAATATCGGGCAGATACAGTATTCTGAAAGATGAATTTTACCTTCCTGCAAAACAAGATATTGCAGCCCAGAGTCAGGAAAATAAACAAGGGCGTTCCGAGGAACCGTTTCCCGATGAGTTAAGCCTTAAGGTAATGGAGCAAATGGCAGAGGAACAGCAACAAGCTTACCGAAAGTACGAAGAACTCCTTTCCCTAGGCCTTGCCCGGGAATTAGCCCGGATTGTTCTTCCCTTAAGTTTATATACGGAATGGTACTGGCAGATTGATTTGCACAACCTGATGCGTTTTCTCAAACTGAGGCTAGATTCCCACGCGC
>JBDNDI010000232.1:0-4613 GCA_046719195.1 Spirochaetales bacterium
CCTTGTTCTAGAAGTTTTAAAGCTTCCTGAGTGGTTAACCGTTTTTCTGCTGTAAACATATGGTATCCTTGTTTCCGGAACCACCGGTATCGGGGCGGAAAACTTAAGTAGGGAAAAGGCTCAAGAGCTAATTTTAACGAAGCGCCGGCCCATTCATTTTCATAGGCAAGTTTTATCTGTTCTATATTTTTTACCGTAGGTCCTGACCCCACAAGAAAGGGATTCTTTAAGGGTAAAGTACCCAAACGGACGGTTAAATCTACGCTTTTCGACATGGAAAATATAATACCATACTTATTGTAAAATAGATATAATCTTGGGTTATGTCGTCTCTCCTGCATCATCCGGCAGTTAGGTTATATCGACAAACTGCAGCAATGGACTCTAAATTTGAGGCTTTTTCAAAGCCTTCTACGGATGCCTCTGTGCAACGATATTCCTCTACTCAGAAGTTATTGGGGTCAGGGCCAGTTGTGTACTGGATGAGCCGGGATCAGCGCATAGAGGATAACCGGGCACTTGAGTTTGCCCTCTATCTAGCTTCTATCGAGAAACGGGGGTTAGTGGTCTGCTTCTGCCTTTCCCCGAAGTTTCTTTATGCCCCCTACCGGGCTTACCATTTTATGTTAGGTGGTCTACAGAACCTAGGCAGATGTTTAATGGAAAAAGGACTTCCCTTTTATCTTTTATTAGGAGATCCGTCTCAAACTCTATCGCCGTTTCTAAAAGAAATAGAAGCGTCCGGTTGTGTCACTGATTTTGATCCTCTTCGGATTAAACGGCAGTGGAAGGCGATCGTAGCGAGTTCTGTTTCCTTGCCTCTCTGGGAAGTAGATGCTCATAATATTGTGCCTTGTTGGAACGCTTCTAGCAAACAGGAGTTTGCTGCCCGGACCCTAAGGCCTAAAATTCTTTCCAAACTGAACTCTTACCTAAAAGAGGACTCCTGGGTAACAAGCGAAGACTGGCAAAGAGTTGTAAAATATACTCGAGCATTATCTCTTCATTCCCCATCGATAGATTGGGCAGCTATAGAAAAATCTCTTGAAGTAGATTTTTCTGTACCCCCCGTGTCATGGGCGCAGCCGGGCACGGAGGCAGCACGCAACACCCTAAAAGAGTTTTTAATAAATCGGCTTAAGGGGTACGATAAAAACCGTAACGATCCGAATAAGGACGCACAGTCGGATCTTTCCCCTTATCTTCATTTTGGCCAGATTTCCTCTCGGGAGGTCGCTCTAGCCGTGCAGAATAGCGGAGCTCCCCATGAAGACAAAGAAGCCTTTCTTGAGCAGCTTATAGTCCGCAAAGAGCTCTCCGACAATTATTGCTTTTACAATCCTTACTACGATTCATTCAAAGGGTTTCCTACCTGGGCTCAGCAGAGCCTACGAAAACACTTAAAAGACCCCCGAGAATACCTCTATACCTATGAAGAGTTAGATCAATCCCGAACCCACGATAGGTTATGGAACTCAGCCCAAAACCAGTTGGTAGTACAGGGGAAACTTCACGGGTATCTCAGAATGTATTGGGCAAAAAAAATCCTGGAGTGGACCCTAGATCCGGAAACAGCCCTTTCCTATGCCCTCCTATTAAATGACCGGTACAACCTGGACGGCCGGGACCCAAACGGATATGTGGGATGCGCCTGGTCTATCGGAGGGGTGCATGACCGGCCTTGGTTTGAACGGCCTATTTTCGGTGAAATACGTTATATGAGCTACTCCGGCGCAGCTCGAAAGTTCGATATCGAAGCTTTTATTGCAAAGTGGGGAAGCCGCCCAAAATCTTAACTCCTTAAAAATATACCTTAAGAATATATAAGAATATAGTAGAATGAGTTATTAGAGTTTATAAGGTCCCATCTTCTTCTGCGTTGCCGGGTGCTGTAGAGGGAGGAAACAGATCTACCGCTTGGAGGTAATATGTACGATAGAGGGACGGAGGAAGCCCTGTACATTTTCGAAATACTCGGGAAAAATGAAATTGATTCTCGAATCCGAAGGAATCTGAGATCTTTTTAATAGTGGCATTCGTTCCAATTAACACTCCCGAAGCAGCCTCCACTCGTAAGCGCAGGGCATACTGAAGGGGGGATATTCGAAGATGTTCCTTAAATAATCGAATAAGATGCTCTTCGCTAATACCTATTTTCCGAGCAATATCCTTTACGGAATATTTTTCTTTTATGTCCCGCTTCATTAGTTCTATTGCTTTTTGCACATGGATCCAACCGCCGGCAGAGGCAGGGGCAGGTTCCATATTTGTACCATACCTCGAATACAGAATACTCAGTAGTAGATACTGAGCTGCTTTTTTCTGGCTTACTTGAGGTCCTCCCCATTGGTGATACAAGGTTTCGAAAATAAAATGGTCTCCTGCAGTCAAAAATATAGGGTCCCTGCTTTTCCCTGCTTGCGATTCAAGAATCTGATGCAATTCCCTATCGGTTGGATCTAGAGCAAAAAGCACTGCATAGTAAGAAATGGGTTGCTTTGTTACCCGAGAGGTATCCGGCAGTATGGAATGAAATTCATGGGGCCCTGTAAGAAATAAACTTTCTTTGCGTATAGGATATTTTGCCCTGTGATTTAAAAAGGAACCAGCTCCTTCTAAGAAGTAATGTAATTCATACTCCCTTTCTGCATGCGCATGATACCGGGAATGCCAAGCCATTCGGTCTCCACTAGATATTCTATACTCAAAGACAATGTCTAGAATCTGCATACCTAAAACAGAATATCAATTTTAGATATACATTATCAAGTTTTCTTATAGGGAAAACGTGACAGGGATAGTACACTACTACCTGGAGGTATATATGAAACCTTTTATCGGAAACAAAGAGTATTTTCCTGGTATCGGAAGCATTCCTTACGAAGGCCCCCAATCAAAAAATCCGCTTGCCTTTAAGTTTTACAACGCGCAAAAGAAAGTTGGAGTCAAAACTATGGAGGAGCATCTTCGCTTCTCTGTGGCTTACTGGCACTCCCTCTGTGGAGATGGTAAGGATATGTTCGGTTCAACAACCCTTTTTCATCTCTGGGACAAAGCAGCTACCCCTCTAGAAGCGGCAGAGCAGAAACTGGATGCTGCTTTTGAGTTTATTACCAAAATAGGAGCGCCCTTTTACTGCTTTCATGACCGAGACCTTGCCCCGGAAGGGGAAACCCCCCTTGAGTCTGAAAAAAATTTGCTGCTATTGGTAGAAAAAGCGAAAGAACGTCAGAAGGCTACGGGGGTTAAACTTCTCTGGGGAACAGCCAACCTTTTTTCTCATCCCCGCTATATGAATGGTGCGGCTACCAATCCGGATTTTCGGGTAGTGGCTCAGGCAGCTGCTCAAGTAAAAGCAGCTATTGACGCTACCCTTGCCCTCGAAGGACAAGGGTACGTGTTTTGGGGTGGCCGGGAAGGTTACACCTGTTTATTAAACACAGACCTAAAACGAGAGCAGGAGCATTTGGCAAGATTTCTAACGGCAGCCCGAGATTACGGCCGAAAGCAGGGATTTAAAGGAACCTTTTACATTGAACCTAAACCTAAAGAACCCACCAAACATCAGTACGATTTTGATGCTGCCACAGTAATCGGGTTCCTACGAAAATTCGGTTTAGAGAAGGATTTTAAAATAAATGTAGAAGCCAACCATGCTGAACTAGCTGCTCATGATTTTGCCCACGAACTTGCGGTAGCAGCCTCGGAAGGGATGCTCGGTAGTATTGATGCAAACCGGGGAGATCCTAGGCTTGGCTGGGATACGGATCAGTTCCCTACCACTGTGTATGAAACGACTTTGGCCATGCTGGTTGTATTACAGATGGGCGGATTCACTACCGGCGGCTTGAACTTCGACGCTAAAGTGCGCAGGGAATCCATTGACCCTGAAGACCTGTTCCTTGCCCACATTGGAGGTATGGATGCCTTTGCGTTAGGGCTGGAAACTGCCCACCAGATTTTACAAGATGGGGTACTGCCAGAGCTTGTCAAAAAACGGTATTCTTCTTTTGATTCAGAAATGGGAAAGAAGTTTGAGTCAGGGGCTTTAAGCCTTCCCGAACTCGCAGCTCTTGCATCAAATTATGGAGACGAAGGGAAAACTAGTGGTAAGCAGGAGTGGATAGAAAACCTACTGAATTATTACTTATTCAACAAAAAGTAGGGAAAAGGCAAGGGAAAGGATTAGATCAATTTCAATTAGATTAATGTATAATAAGAATGCATCGAAAGAGCCCCGAGGAAGGGGCTCTTTTGTTACTGAGATAGTAACCTCTGGCCATAGAGGTACTGCCCTACCGCCACACCTGCTAATAAAAAAGCTACCGGAACAAACACCCAGATAGCTCCCAAATGCTCATACACCACTCCCCCTGCCGAAGACCCCACTACCACTCCTGCAGTAAGTAACGCTTCATGCACTGCCATCCGGGCTGTACGATTCGTACTTCCTGCTACTCCATGGAACAAACTTTGATTATATACAAAGGCTAAAGCGACTCCGGTAAAGGGCAGAAGCATTGTAAAATGCAGGGAAGAATGTCCCAAGAGCATAAAACCTGCGCAGATTGCAAGGGCTACAAGAGCTAAGCTCAGGGGAAGAATGCGGAAGT
>JBDNDI010000233.1:0-4612 GCA_046719195.1 Spirochaetales bacterium
CTGGCAGTTCGGACTGCTTCTCCTTAGGATCGGAAAAATCTCAAGCACGATCCCTCTCTCTACTAGGTTGTGCAGGATATTGTAAACCGTGGTTGTAGAGAGTGAGAGGATGTGTGCCTTTAAACTCTGGTAAAGTTCTTCAACCGGAGGGGTGAGTGGCAGAGCTCTGCAGAGCTTTAAAAATATGCACCCGACTTAAGGTTGGACTTAAACCTTTTTGACGCAGAAAATGGGCAATATCCTCTAAGGATTTTAAGGTAGGATCACACATTGTTCAGGATTCAGGAATAAGGTAACTTCCTCCCCTTCTTTTTGAGGAAGATTGTAGGGAACCTGCACCCGGAGTAGGGTATTATCTATATTCACAAAAATATAGAGAAAGTTCCCTAAATAGGCTCGGTAGGCAATGGTTGCCCGGAACACATTTTCTTTCTGGGTAGAAGAAGGTACGACCTCTATTTCTTCCGGCCGAATAGAGGCCTGCACAGTTTGTGCGGAGAATTCTTTAAAAGAATCAGGTAGGGTGCAGAGAATTTTTCCAAAATCTGTTTGCAGGTAGGCTTTCCCTTTATCTTTTTGTACCTCTGTGAGGGTTCCGGGGATAAAATTCGTGGTACCGATAAAATCGGCTACGAAACGGTTGGCCGGTTTTTTATAAATATCTTCGGGTCCCCCTAGTTGAACTACCTTACCTGCTTCCATAACGGCTATACGGTCTGATATTACCATCGCCTCTGCCTGATCATGGGTAACATACACTGCCGTAATATGCATCCTCCGGACAAGACTCTTTATTTCGAAGCGCATGCGTTCCCGTAACTTTGCATCGAGATTGGATAGAGGTTCATCTAGCAGCAGTACCTTGGGATGCCGAACCAAAGCTCGGGCTAAAGCTACACGCTGTTGTTGCCCTCCACTTAATTGGCCGGGGTATCGTTTCTCCATCCCGGATAGTCCTACGGCAGAAAGGGCTTCCTGAACCTTTTCCTGAATAACAGAGCGAGGCAGCTTTTGAAGTTTTAACCCATAAGCCACGTTGTCGAACACTCTCAGATGAGGCCAGATTGCGTAATTCTGAAACACCATCCCGATTCCTCTTTGGGAAGGGGGGACAAACCCTTGAGAGAACATAGGTTTACCGTCAATAATTATGTCTCCCCCTTCGGGTTTCTCTAAACCTGCAATACATCGGAGAGTAGTAGTCTTGCCACAACCACTCGGTCCTAATAGAGTAATGATTTCTCCTTGCCGGATTTCTAGATTTATATGGTCGACGGCTACTGTATGTCCGAAGTTTTTATAAAGATTTTCAATCTTAATAAACATTTAATACCTCCCTCCGGAAGAACCCCAAGCTGCTCCGAGAATTCCTCCTCCGATTTTTGCTACGATTAATAGTAGAACAAAAATGATAACGATCATGAAGAAGGCCATGGCACCCGCAATACCGAACTCCATGCCCCGATGCCAGTTCAGGTAAATTCCAATCGGTAAGGTTTCCCAACCACCTCTGTACAGAAAGATAGCTGTGGAAATTTCCTGAAAGGCCATTATAAAAAACATTACTACCCCTACAAACACACCTTTTAAAAGTAAAGGTAAGGAGATGGTAAAGAAAGTGTACAGCTTAGATGCTCCTGACACCTCTGCGGCTTCTTCGAGGGATACATCTAACTGTAGGTAGGAAGCATGAGCCATACGGAGAAAGTAAGGTAGTCGCCGGACAAAAAGAGAAAGGGGCATGATTATCCAGTGGGTAGCAAGGGGAATCCCTTCCCAAAAAGCCAATAGGTAACTAACACCTAACGCAATTCCCGGAAAGGCAAGCATAAGGGTAATGATAAAATCTAGGGCTTCTTTACCCGGAGCATGAGTGCGGGTAATTAGGTAAGCAGCAGGAAGACCAAACAGAATACCGAACAGGAGAGCCGTCCCACTGAAGAGGAGGGAATTTTTCAATAAGCCAGGAGTCTCAATGAAAATCAGTTTAAAGTTTTCCAAGGTCCAGTACGTAGGGAAAGGTTGCAACACCCATCTTCGGGAAAAGGCGGATAATCCTAACACAACCGGTATTAATAATACTAAAACAGCAATAAAAAGCATGTATAGGTAAGAGCCTACTTGTACAGGCAGGGGAGGGTGGATAATCCTACCTTCCAAGGTAGTACCTTTGGAAAGAGAAGTGTATTTCTTTCTTTCTACCCAAGTTTTTGAAAGAAGGAAAATACCCACACAGATAAGTGCGGAAACTACTACAGAAACGATTCCCATGTATTTCCGATGCATGTCGGTAAAATGATAGGCAATATTAATGTAAGATATAGAGGGGAGATAATCAGTCTGTCCAAATATTAAGGGAGTAAGCCAATCGGTAAAAGGCCACAGGAAAACCAACACTGCCCCGGCTAAATAATTGGGAGTAGCAAGGGGAAGGGTAATGGTAAAAAATCGTTTGATTCCATTTGCCCCTTCAACTTCCGAGGCTTCTTCTAGGGAGGGATCGATGTTGGTAAAACCTGCAGAAAGACTTAAGACAATAAAAGGCAGGAGATGAAGAGATTGTACGAAAACTAAGCCATGTACCCCATAGAGAAAGTTTATAGGTTTAGCTACTAATCCTAAATTCATTAACAGGAGGTTAATAACCCCCATTTTACCAAAAAGAACAATAAGAGCGAACGCCCCTGCATAGGCAGGAAGCACAATCGGTAGAAGGATAAGGGCAGTAAAAATTACCTTTCCTTTTAATTTATATCGGGAAATAATATATGCCAAAGGTAAACCAAAAAGAGAGGTGGTAAGGAGCACGAGTATACTTAAAAGCAGGGTGTTTCCAAAAGTCTTTAAGTAATAGGGATCTTTAAAAAAATCGATGTAGTTTTGTAACCCATAGCCTTCCGTTTCTGCGTTTTTAAAACTTTCGATAATTAAAAAAGAAAGGGGATAAATAATAAAAAGGGCTACCACTACCCATAGGAGAATCGAGATGAACAAATTGCCTCTATGCATCTTTGTCTTCCTTTTTTAAGATTACCCCCACCCTTTCCGAGAAGGAGCGGGTGGGGGTGTGCATACAGATAACGTATAGGCGTTTTGAAGGTCTTAAAACCGGAGCACCCAAGCTATCGGCCAGATACGAGGAGTTGCCGGGCTTCGGTGGCCGCTAAACGGGCTGCTGCATAGTCTCCATCAAAGGCAAACAGGTTTCTAGCTTCTTTTATTCTAACTTCAGCTCTTGCTACATTGCCTCCCCGTTTCTTGGCTGTAGCAATTTCTCCTTCTACTTCTTCGATAAGAGCTAAGCTGCTTTTTAACTCCCGCCACTTTCGGTAGATTTCGTACTCGTAAAAGCGGTTCACTTCGTCCCATCGCTTAGTGGCTAAATCTAAGTCGTATTCGATGAAATTCACCTTTAAGTCCCAGAAATTATCTACACCCAGAGCTTCCCGGGCATGCTTAGCCATGGTTACTCCCTGTTTTTCCAATTCGGAGAACTTAATGTCAGTCCGAGCAGGGAAGTAGCGCCCTTCCAATACATACCTCTGTCCCTCTATGCTGAAAAGCCAATCGAGAAAGATTTTCGCATTTCCTTCATTAGGAGCACCTTTTAACAACCCCACCGATTCCGGAACCAGAATGGTTTTATCCGGTAAGAGGTCCCGGACAGGATATCCATCGGCTCGGGCGCTCATGGCATTCATCTGCGGTTGGGCAATACCTATGGGGACTTCACCGCGACTTACCATATGCGTGGTGTCTACACTACCGGTAGAAAAGCGTTCTAACTGACCGGCCAAATACCGCTGGTAGGCCCACCCCTCTTTCTCTCCCATAGACTGGAGAGTAATTTCTATAACCTCGTGCTGAGTACCTGAGGCATAGGGCAGGGTCTGGACGATGTAGCCCCGGTAGATAGGATTTAACAGGTCCTGCCAGGTTTTGGGTGGGGGTAGTTGCAGTGCTTTAAGAACCCGCTCGTTGTATAGGTTAGTTACTATCCAGGGAGAAAAGCAGGTCCAAATAAATCGTTCGTCCTTGACTTTCATTCCTCCCCACCGGTTTGGAATTTTATCCCAGTCTTTAGGTTTGTAGGGAACCAGCAACCCTTCCTTGTCCATAACTTCAAAGGCGGGTGCGCCGGCACCTAAAAATACATCGGCATCTGGTTTCCCTTTCCAGGCTCTAACTTTGTCTACGCAAACAGGCCAGCCGCCCGGCCGAATGAAGGTAATGGCAATATCTTTGTTAAAGGTTCGTTTGTAATACTCCTTAAACCCCTTCATCAGGCTGTCAGATAGCTCTTTATACACGGGGCCTACCCATCCTAGTTTTTCCTGCTGGGAAAACACTTCGCTAGGAAGAACTAGAAAGATGGCCACCATACTGATCAGGAAGAATTTTTTCAGCATAGCACCCTCCTAATACGGTAAATTTTATGATAGGATTCAGTTAAAATCATAAGCCCACTAGGTTGAACTGTCAAATGGTTAGATGGCGAAAAGTTTTTTTAATAGCTTTAGGGATACTTGCTTGCCGGAACATTAATTTTGAAACCTTCTCTTCCTTACCTCGGATATGGGGGGAGAGCACCCAGGAACTTGTGGCGACCACC
>JBDNDI010000234.1:0-4594 GCA_046719195.1 Spirochaetales bacterium
TTTAAGGTGTGGGGTAAACCGAAAAAAACGATAATGCCGGACACAAATAGAATAATCAGGGCATGGAGAATCCGTATAAAGGGTTGGTAGTGAAGAGGAATCTTTTTTGTAAGAAAATCTATCGCTACATGTTCTTTGGTGCGATATCCCACGGGTGCTCCTAGTAGCACCATCCAAACTAAGAAAAATCCGGTAATTTCTTCGGACCAAACAATGGGAGAAACTAAAACATACCGAAAGAAAACAGCTGAAAACATTACTGCACATATGAGGAAAAGGCAAATAGCACAAAAAATATTGCACAATTGCTCAATCCTTTTTAAAAATCTATTTAGCATGTAAAAAGAATAGGCACCTTTTTCGGACTAAACTATCGTTTAAACGACAAAACAAACAAGATTTTTCCGCTAAGGTGAAATTGACTTTACAAGGATCTCTGTCTGTGTTATTTTACTTTCTGAAAGAAATACAAAGACGAGGGGAGGGAGGTAAAATCATGCTAAGCCTAAACGAGCTTGAGCAATTAAAAGAAAAGGCAAAAGAAATTCGAAGATTAACCCTTCAGTCCATAGCTTCTATAGGGGTGGGGCATGTAGGGGGGTCGCTGTCCTTGGCTGAGGTGTTAGCGTATCTGTATTTTTATCGAATGCGTGTAGACCCCCAGAACCCCCGGAATCCGGATAGAGACGTCTTGGTCCTTTCCAAAGGCCATGCAGGGCCTGCCTTATATGCTACCTTAGCTTTAAAAGGTTACTTTCCGATAGATTGGCTCCATACCCTTAACAAAGGGGGTACTAACCTTCCTAGCCATGCCGATAGGAATAAAACCCCCGGTGTGGATATGACGGCAGGTTCCCTAGGCCAGGGATTATCCGCAGCCGTGGGAATGGCTCTGGCAGATCGACTTTCGGACAAGAAAGTGTACACCTACGCGATTGTAGGGGACGGTGAGAGTAACGAAGGGCAAATCTGGGAGGCAGCTATGACGGCCGCCCACTACAAACTAGGTCGCTTAATCGTTTTTACCGATTACAACAAAATGCAGATCGATGGATACACAAAAGAAATAATGAACCTAGACGATATTGTAGCCAAGTGGCGGGCTTTTAACTGGCACGTGCAGAGGGTAGATGGACATAATATAGAAGCAATTGATGCTGCGGTAACCTTGGCTCAGTTGGAGGCAGCGGCTCCTTCCATGATTATCCTCGATACTATCAAAGGTAAAGGGGTCTCCTGGGCTGAAGGAAAGGTGGGCAGTCACAATATGCCGGTAACGCAGGAAATGCTGGCATTAGCTCTAACGGAACTAAACTAGGTTGCCCCTGCACCTCAAACGGGAAGAACGGTTGAAAATATAGGAAAATATAGGAAGGAGGAAAAGGCATGGCAGTAGCTACAGAAATAAAGGAAATGCGGGCGGTGTACACTGAAGCCCTGATAGACTTGGCTAAAGAAGACTCCAGAATCGTTGTTTTAGAGGCCGACCTAATGAAAGCAACCAGTACAGGCAGTTTTGGTTCTGTATTTCCGGAACGTACGTTTAATGTAGGTGTTGCTGAGGCAAATATGATAGGAGTGGCAGCAGGCCTATCCGCTAAAGGGTACATTCCTTTTCCCGCAACTTTCTGTTGTTTTGCCTCTCGCAGGGCTTTTGACCAATTCTTTATTTCCGCCAATTATGCCCGGTTGAGCGTAAAGTTAGTGGGAACGGATCCAGGAGTTTCTGCGGCGTTTAATGGAGGTACCCACATGTCCTTTGAAGACATCGGTCTTATGCGTACTATTCCTAAACTAGTAATAGTAGAGCCCTCGGATCCGGTATCGCTTAAAGCCTTGGTGCGGGAAGTAGCCCGCCAAGAGGGGTGTGCCTACCTAAGACTTCACAGAAAACCCATAGCCCCTCTGTACTCGGAAAACGAACCCTTTCAAATCGGGAAAGGCAAGGTTCTGAGGGAAGGTCAGGACGGTGTAATTATTGCTTTGGGAGCTATTTTGGTTCCGGAAGCTCTTAAAGCAGCTAATGCTTTAGAAAAGGAGGGGGTATCGGTTGGGGTAATCGATATCCTTACGGTTAAACCCTTAGATAGCTCGCTAGTATTAGAGTGGGCAGAACGCACCGGAGCTGTAGTAACAGCGGAAAACCATCAGATTCGGGGCGGCTTAGGATCGGCTGTAGCCGAAGTGCTAGCAGAGCATTCCGGAGCTGTATTACGCCGGGTAGGAGTGGAGGATGAGTTTGGGGAAGTAGGTACCCAGGAATACCTGCAACAAAGGTTTGGGCTTACCGCAGAACGTATAGTACAAGCCATGAAAGAGGCTATTTTACAAGCAAGGAGGAAAAAAACATGAAATTAGCTATTGCATCTGATTTATCCGGCTTTCCCCTAAAGCGGGAAATTGTAAAGTACTTAAAAGAAAACCGGAAGGACATCGAGGTGTTGGATTTTGGCATAGACTCAGAAGATGCCCCAAAACCGTACTACGAACAAGCACCAAAAGTAGCTAAGGCCATTCAATCCGGAGAAGCCGAGCGAGGCATTTTAGTATGTGGTACCGGCCAAGGTATGGCGATTGTGGCTAATAAGCACAAGGGAGTGTACGCTGCTGTAGTTACCGATATTTTTGCAGGGGAGCGGGCAAAGATTATAAACAATGCAAATGTAATTACCTTCGGTGGATGGGTTACGGCCCCTTTCCTGGCCACTCAAATTGTCGAAGCCTGGTTGGCGATGCAGTTTACCCAGAAGATGGAGTTTAAGAAAGACTTCCTTACCAATGCATTTAATCAGGTTATTACCATTGAGAAGGAGAACTTCAAATGAGTGAGAGGGTAGCCACTGAAGCAGACAAAGCCTACATTGCCTCTTTAGTGGAAAAGGCACAGGCAGCCCAGCGTATTGCTGCCACCTGGGATCAAGCACGGGTAGATGAAGTTTGCGTGGCGGTAGGTTGGTCGGTGTATGCGGATGAAAAAATCCAACAATTAGCTCGCCTGGCTGTTGATGAAACGGGCATGGGGGTATACGAAGATAAGGTTGCCAAGCATAAAAATAAAATAATGGGGGTTCTGCGGGATATCCGGGGAGCCAAATCAGTTGGACTTGTGGAAAAAGATGAAGTAAAAGGAATCTACAAGTATGCTAAGCCAGTAGGCGTAGTAGGAGCTCTGTGCCCGGTAACCAACCCAACAGCTACCCCTGGCTCTAATGGCCTTTCTATTTTAAAAGGGAGAAATGCGGTTATTTTTGCCCCCCATCCCCGGGCAAAGAAAGCTACAGGTTTAGCCTGTACTTTTATGCGACAAGCCCTAGAAAAGGTAGGGGCGCCAGTAGACCTGGTACAATGGATAGAAGAGCCTTCCTTGGAACTAACCCAGGAACTTATGAAGCAGGTAGATCTTGTTGTTGCCACCGGAGGAGGACCCATGGTAAAGGCAGCCTACTCCTCGGGTACTCCTGCCTACGGGGTAGGGCCAGGCAATGCAGTTCAGCTTCTTTGTGAGGATGCGGATGTAAAAGATGCAGCAGCCAAGATCCTGAGTTCCAAGTGTTTTGATAATGCTACCAGTTGTTCGAGTGAAAACTCGGTGGTGGTGCACCGCTCTCTCTGGGAGGCTTTTAAACAGGAGCTAATAACCCAAAAAGCACACCTCTGCTCGGCTCAAGAAAAAGAAAAGCTCCGGGCCTATCTGTGGGTAGAGGGGAAAGGGAGCAAGCTTTCCCTGAATCCGGCAATAATTGCGCAAGGAGCAGAAAAAATAGCCCGTGAGGCAGGTATATCCGTACCCCCAGGAACCCGAGCTCTCGTGGTGGAGGGAACCTTACCCATACGTCAGGATATTTTCTTTCAGGAAAAAATATCACCTGTGTTAACTATACTACCGTGTAATAGCTTTGAAGAAGGGCTAAACCGGGTAGAGGAAATTACCGACTTTTACGGAACTGGTCATTCTTCAGGGATTTTTACCTTTCGGTGGGACTATATACACCGAATGGGAGAGCGGATGCGCTCTAGTCGCATTATGGTTCGCCAACCTATGGCGGCAGGCAATGGCGGTACTTTTTTCAACGGAATGCCCTCTACTGTTACTCTCGGTTGTGGCACCTGGGGAGGAAACATTACTACAGAGAATATTTATTACAAACACTTTCTCAATATCACCTGGCTTTCCGTTCCTCTGGAACCACAGAGACCTTCGGATGAAGAAATTTTTGGCGCTCATTGGGCTAAGTATGGAAAGTAGGGAAACAGGATGAAGTTGTACGAATATCAGGCGAAAAACCTTTTTTCAAGTGCAGGGATACCTATCCCCAAAGGGGAATGTACAGACTCCCTGGAAAGGGCCCGGGAAATAGCCTCTAATCTAGGGTATCCCCTGGTGGTGAAAGCCCAGGTGTTACAAGGGGGGAGAGGGAAAGCCGGGCTAATTCGCAATGTAGATGTAGGAGAAGACTTAGATAGGGTAGTGCAAGAACTTTTCCAATCACCCCATAGGGTACACAGAATTTTACTAGAACAGGCAATTCGGTTTGAAAAGGAGTATTATCTATCTTTCACTATGGATCCTAAAGAGGCAAAGGCGCTTCTTATA
>JBDNDI010000235.1:0-4593 GCA_046719195.1 Spirochaetales bacterium
GAACTGGGACCCGAAAGAAACCTGGGCTTTAATTACCTGGTTGGTGTACACGGTGTACCTACATCTTCGACTTATCCGGGGTAAAAAGGATTCTTTGATTCAATGGATCGCTATTGTAGGGTTTCTCTGTACGGTCTTTACCTTTTTTGGGGTAAACTACCTGCTTTCCGGACTGCACAGTTATCGATAAATTCAGTATATTCAAGAGCATGAAAGAACAAAATAAGGATTCAATAGCTTGCTACGAAGAATTGGTACAAGAAGTCAAAGCGCTACCGGATCATACACGAGAAGAAATTGAATCTGCCGCCCATCACTTAGAGATGCTTCACTACCAGAACCTTCTAGACGGGGTAGATAAAAACTTTATTCGTTATACAAAAGCACAAGTTCTGCAAAAATTACAGGAAATAATTACTGCTGATGTAGGCATTTTACCCGCGCAGGCTACGGTTGTGGAGGAGTGGGACCGGCGAGACCTAAACCCGGAAGTGAACCGAAGACGCAGAATGGAATTAATTGTCCGAGAGTACAAAAAACTCTGTCGCTTGCGAAGTAATGAGGCGGAAGCTTGGGACGAAATTAACGAACTGTACTACGATGATTGAGAAACCCTTTGACGAGAGACACATAGGCGACACCAAAGCCCTTACACTAGAAGACCGTTTGTATCCCTTTATATTAGAAGGGGTAAACCTACGGGGAGTGCTATTATACAGCACCCGGATGATCCTCTCTATGCGAGCTAACCATGAGCTGGGTCCGTTAGAAACCTTGCTCCTTGGACATGCTTACATGGCCGGTGGCCTTCTTTCCGCTAGTTTAAAAGGCAGAGATCGTCTTAATTTACTGGTAGAATGTGACGGACCCGCTCGAGGGGTGTCGGTTGAAACTAACGCTTTGGGAGAAGTACGGGGCTACCTTTTGCATAATCCGATAGACCTAGAAGGTACACCCTTAACCGATTATCATTTAGAAAACCTATGGGGAGCAGGTACCTTATCCCTTACCCGGTACCCAGAAGGTTCAAAAACAGGTTTTACCGGCAAGATAGAGTTGGAAAAGGGAAGTCTTGCTATGAATCTTGCCCGTTATTACCTACGCTCCGAACAGACTCCTTCGGCCTTTGTTCTTAGCATTAAGTTTGACCGGTTCGGAAAAATACTCGGAGCCGGTGGTCTATTTTTACAAACCCTTCCCGGAGCAGATCCCCTGGTATTAGAAGAGGTGGAAAACCGTCTCATTTCCATGCAATCCCTTGGTTCTGCCACAGCCGAAGGTAAAGAACCTGAGGTGTTTTTAGAGGAAAGTTTTGGGAAATTTTTTCCTGCAATACTGGAGCCCCGGCAGGTACGCTTCTTTTGCTCCTGCAGCGCCGGGCGATTCGCCGGCTTTCTACAAGCCCTGCCGCTGAACGATCTGGAAGATTTAGCCGCCCACGGTCCTTTTCCTCTAAAAACCACCTGTCACAACTGTAATTCTACTTACGAGTTTAGCCGTGAAGAAATAGAACGGTTTTTGCGAAATCGGCTGCGGAGGGAACAGGCCCAGAAGAGGGAATAGCTTACTCTATCCCCGGTTGATACACTACCACATTGGAAGTGGGAAACTCTTTTTGTAACTCTTCTTCTAACAGGCGATGGATGGTTTGGCGCAGGCTATCGGTAATAAGGCCACACATGGTGCAGGTAAGGCGGGGAGGATTAATGTCTGTTTCTACCTCTAGTTTGTCGAACTCTGGTAAGTATTGCACCCGTCGTACCCACCCCAAATCCCGAACAGGGAGTAGACTCTGCGGATCTTTTACCCGGGAAAGCACACGATCTATCTTTATTCTTATACTTTCATCCATACTATAAATATAGTAATACCCCAGCAGTTCCGCAAAGGGAAGAACTATATCCTTTCACGGGTTTTCAGTGATACAATATTGTTCTGGAGGAAACTTGATATGAAATCCGTGCTTCGAGGAATTTTTACCCTTCTTCTGGTGTCTATGCTCTCAACGGTTGGGGAAACTCAAGGTTCTAAAGCTGAAAGAACCCCTCCATCTTTTTCGCCTTCTATCTCTCCCTCTTCCTCATCCGATGCTTCTTTCCGCCCTACTTCACCTCCAACCCCTGCCTTGCGCAGAGTGATTCTTTATACAAGTGGTACCGCTTACTATGAACGAGAAGCCCAGGTTACCGGTTCCGGAACGCTAGAGATGTACTTTAGTACTCGTGATATAGATGACCTGTTAAAAAGTCTCGTTGTGCTGGATCCGGCTGCTCAAATAGCGCCCTCGGTTTCCTATTCTTCCCAGGATCCCATCGAGAGAAGGCTCAAAAGCTATGCGTTAGATATCTCAGACAATCCCGATCTTCCTTCATTATTAGTACAGGCTCGGGGAGAAGAGGTAGAGATTTGGGCAGGAGAAAGGATTACTGGACTTCTTCTCGGCACAGAAACCCGAACCGAATGGGAAGAGAACCCTTCCGAGGGGTCAACCCTGTATGTAAACGTACTCACTACCCAGGGATTACAGAGTGTAGCTTACAAAAAAATTACCCGTCTTCAATTTCTAAATCCTAGAATAACCGGGGATCTCCATCAGGCTTTACAGTACTTAGCAGAAAACCGAAATACGGATAAGAAAAAATTAACCCTAAGATATACAGGCTCAGGTCAACGCACCCTTCGTATCAGCTATGTATTAGAGAATCCAGTGTGGAAAACCGCATTCCGCCTTCTTTTAGGAGAAGGTACAAAACCCCTGTTACAGGGATGGGGTATTGTAGAAAACAGCACGGATGAAGATTGGGAAAACGTGCAGATTGATTTAATCTCAGGTAGGCCCATCAGCTTTTCTATGAATCTTTTCGAACCCCTTTACAACCCCCGTCCCCGTATTCCCTATGCGGTGGAAAAACAGATGCCTCCCCCCTTGTACTCTTCAGGTGTAGCACCCTCTCCCTCAGAAGCCCAAGCAGAGGCTCCTACGTTAAAGGCTCCTGGCTTAAGCTCAAAATCTCGCCTGGACCTAGCGCCCGAAGCTTCCGTCCTTGCGGATGCATGGAAAAAAGATGAGGGAGAGCCCGAAGGATTAGGCGGCTTTTCCCAAACGCAGGCAGAGGCTCAGGTCAGCGGAGAGTACATACGTTATTCCCTGAAAGGATCGGTCTCTATTCCCCGAAGGCAAGCGGCCTTGTTACCTATACTCTTTAACCCTTTAGAAGGAGAACGGGTCTCTATCTTTAACCCATCGGTACATCCTAAGCATCCCTTGCTAGGAGTATGGCTACAGAACACTTCGGGTTATCCCCTAATGGGTGGGCCCATAAGCGTGTACGAGGAAGGACTATATGCCGGGGACGCTCGAATCGATACCCTCAGTGTGCAGGACAAACGATTAATCAGTTATGCTTTAGATTTAGACACCCAAGTGCTCCACCTAGACAAAACTCAACCGGAATCCATAACTCAGATCCGGATCGTTCAGGGCACCTTACATGTTTCTAAAACCCTTCGCCAGGAACGAACCTACACGATAATAAACCGGGGAACCAAACCCCGCCTTCTATGGGTAGAGCACCCGATCGCGGAAGGATACAAACTGATAGAGCCTAACACGTTCGAAGAGCGTACTGAGCAATTCTACCGTTTTCGACTACAGGTTCCTCCCCATCCCGAGAAAAGTTTGGAGTTTAAGGTGGTGGAAGAGAAACCCTTAGAAACCACTGTGGCAATTTCTAGTTTACAACCTGAGGCTATTGGATTCTACCTGAACCAGAGAGTTATAAGCGCTAGGGTTCGGGAGGCCCTGAATCGTCTTATTACCCTCCGGAATCAATTATCCGATGCCCGACGGCAAAGGCAGGAATTAGAGGGCCGCCTAAAACAAATTACTCAGGAACAGGAACGAATCCGTACCAATATGGAAGTACTTGATCGGACTACTCCTCTATACCAGCGATACTTAAAAACTCTAAACGATCAGGAAGATCTGTTAGAGGACCTACAGAAAAAACTCACTCAAGCAGGCACTGAGGAGCAAAGCCGAAGGCGAGCGCTGGAAGAGTATCTTTCTACTCTAGAGGCAGAGTAATGGATTGAGAGAAAAAGGGAGGCTATTTGGGAGTCCTGTTTTTCTTAGTTCTAGGAGTATCCTGGGCATCTAGTTTTTTTACTTTAGGGGCTTTGTATATTCTTTTCCTTAAATATCGCACGATTATTTTAAAAAGAGTGCTTACCTTCGCCTTGAGCCTCATGTTTCTGCTTACCGGTTTAATCCTTAGATCCACTTTTCCCACTTTTGAGCTGAGTACAAACATTGTATATACGGAAGCACTTTCCTTAATAGGTATTTTTTTATGGGAAACGGGCAGCCTGCCATACCATATGCTGGATAGCCCCCTTTCTGATTCTAGGAACCTAGGGCTATGAATCGAAAAGGCCGAGCAGTCTCAGGGTGTATATTCCTTCTCCTTGTTATTTTCCCAATACCATGGGGTTACGCCGAACAAACGAGTGGATACACCTTAACAGTACGGGATAAAGATTTAAATCATCCATTAGAAGGAGTGCGAGTTTACGATCCTACCTCGGGTGCTT
>JBDNDI010000236.1:0-4589 GCA_046719195.1 Spirochaetales bacterium
TCTAAATCGAAAAGGAATGGAACCAGCCGCTAGCTTCCTTTCCCGGTTTTGATGTTTATCTTCCCCGCATATCCGGAGGGCCTTTAGACCTTGTAGTATTCCCAGCCAAACCCTGAACGCTAGGCAACTCTGAAATGGGCAATTTTGAAACCGGTAAGATCCATGACCATAAGCATTAAAATTAATACTACATTTTCGTATTATTTTGTTATAATTAATACATAATAGTATGTTTATATTATTATATCTACTAATTTGTATCTTACTGGTATGTCCCTGAATCCATTTCAGCGGCTTGTATCTCTATATAATTTAATTAAATAGTTATCGCTTCTTCCTGTAGTCATTTCTTTTCCAACAGAATGGCACATTTTTTGCTTTAATGAATACAATCTCATATTCATTTTGGAGGAATACATGGAGCTAGGTGATTTAAAAGTTGCATTAGATACTCTTTGGGTACTAGTGGCCGGATTTCTAGTGTTCTTTATGAATCTTGGGTTTGCTATGGTAGAATCGGGGCTCTGCAGGGTAAAGAATACCGTAAATATTCTAGCTAAAAATTTCATTGTTTTCGGTATTTCTTCCTTAGCGTTTTACATCATCGGATTTGGGTTAATGTTCGGTAACGGAAATCCTTTTTGGGGAATGGAAGGACTCTTTTTCCTCTCTGGTGCGGACAATAGCCCGGTAACCGGAGAAATGTATAAAGGCGCATATGAAGCCCTCAGCTGGACGAGTGTGCCGTTAGCGGCTAAGTTCTTTTTTCAACTTGTGTTTTGTGGAACCGCTGCCACTATCGTATCGGGCGCCGTAGCAGAGCGTATAAAGTTTCATGCTTTTATTCTTTTTACCGTTCTCATTGCTATGATCATTTATCCCCTAGGAGGCCACTGGATTTGGGGAGGGGGATGGTTAGCCGAATTAGGCATGTTCGATTTTGCTGGGTCCACGGTAGTCCACTCTGTGGGAGGATGGTGTGCTTTAGCAGGGGTGTTGTTATTAGGGCCTAGAATCGGGAAGTACAAACCGGATGGTTCTCCCCGTCCTGTATACGGACATAATTTAACTGTAGCTACCTTAGGGGTATTCGTTCTTTGGTTTGGTTGGTTTGGATTTAATCCAGGTTCCACCATGGCAATGAATCCTAGCGCAATTGCCCATATTGCGGTTACCACCAATTCTGCAGCAGCGGCTGCATCCATATCAGCTACTTTAACTGCATGGATTCTGTTAGGGAAACCTGACTTATCCATGATCCTCAATGGTTGTTTGGCTGGTTTAGTTGCCATTACCGCACCCTGCGCTTTTGTAAGTATCCCCTCGTCTATCTTGATTGGAATTCTATCGGGAATACTAGTGGTAGTATCCGTACTTTTCTTTGACAAGATAAAAGTGGATGATCCGGTAGGTGCCCTTTCTGTTCACCTAGTGAATGGCATTTTCGGTACTTTAGCGGTCGGGCTATTTGCAGACAAGGCTGTAGCAGCCGCAATCGGTACTGACGCGGATGCGTTACGAAATGGGCTCTTTATGGGAGGAGGTGTAGAACAGCTTTGGGTACAGCTAGTCGGGGTTGTAACTGTTGGGGTTTTCACTTTCTCAGTCGCCTTCTTAGGATGGGCTCTGCTTAAAAACACCTTAGGCATCCGTGTAAAGAGAGAAGAAGAACTCATGGGTTTGGACATCGGAGAACATGGAATGGAAGCCTACAGTGGTTTTCAGGTATTTACCAATATGTAAGATGAAAGGAGTGACCTATGAAGCTAATCATTGCTTACATTCAACCCCATAAGTTGAATGATGTTAAACAGGAACTGTACAAACGAGAAATTTATAAGATGTCTGTTACCAATGCTTTAGGCTGTGGCCAACAGAAAGGCTACCATGAATCTTACCGAGGAGTAGACGAAGAGGTAAATCTTTTAAAAAAAGTACGTCTAGAAATTGCTGTAAATGAAGCCTATGTAAAACCTACCATAGACGGCATTATTGCAGGGGCGCGTACAGGTGAAATCGGAGATGGTAAGATTTTTATCATCCATCTTGAAGAATGTATTCGTATTCGCACAGGAGAAACAGGCTCTACTGCTATAGGGTAGAGATCTATCTAATAAAGTGTTAGGTGGAGAGGGGAACCTCTCCACTTTTTTTTTTATTTTCCCTTGACAACAAAAAATCTTCACGCTATAATATTAGAGAAATGTTATTTATAGTATTTTTATGAGTAAGTAGATTTTATTAATATTATTGCTTTTTCTAGTGGGGAATCTGGGTGTTTATAGTATACCCATTATTGATGTTTCTGTACAGGAAAAAAAGCTTTCCCCTACTCAGCCGAGTTTTGCCTTCCTTGCAGGGGAGGCTTTACCTTTTCCTTTGGGTCGTCCAACTCGGATGGTAAGGATGACTTTATCCATAGACAACCTATTTGTGTACCGTTTCAGAAACCTAATTCATGCTTGTTTTAAGCCTTTGCTTGTAGAAGACCTAGCCTTGTTGCCTACCTACAAATATCTCCGGGAAAATGAATATTCACCTATAAGTGTCTCTCCTCCTAACTCAGCTATTCCTTCCTTCTTTGTTTCTTCCCTTGCTATAACTATTTCTCTGCTTCGATAAAATTTATACCTTTTTATCTTAAAGGGTGCTATACTATTCTACATGACGCCTGCAGGCAAAAAACGGAATTCCCAACCCAAAACCCGAAAAGAAGTGCTGTTAAAAGAACTATCCCAAATTACCCCTTTACTAGCAGAAGATAGTTTAGAGTTCTTAAAGCACCAGGCAGAGATCCTGCTCCACACAGCAAGAATAGGCACCTTAAATCAGCGATTGGCCGAACCCTCTCCACCTATCCCAAGTCGGGCTCAAAACCCGGAGTAGTTTTTACAACCTAGCATATGCTTCACCTAGGAGAGCTTCGGTTTCTTCCCATCCTATGCATGCATCGGTAATGGAAACCCCATACTTCAAATTTGCAAGATTAAGGGGGATTTCCTGGCTACCCTCAAACAAATTACTTTCCAACATAAACCCAATTAAAGAAGTTCTGCCTCGACTTCGTTGTTCCAAAAAAGCATGGAACACCCTCGACTGCCGGGAGGGCTTTTTTTGGGAGTTCATATGACTGCAATCTACCACAATCGCTCTTGGCAATCCCTGGCGGGAAAGAAGCTCTTCGGCCTTCTCCACATTCTCCTCGTAGTAGTTAGGGCCCATTCTTCCTCCCCGGAGAATCAGATGTATCTGATTATTTCCCCGGGTATTAAGGATAGAAGTCATACCCTCCTGATCAATACCGATGAAACTATGAGGATGCAGGGAACTCGTCATAGCATTAATCGCTCCGTCTAAACTGCCATCCGTACCATTCTTAAAACCTACTGGCATGGACAAACCACTTGCCATTTCCCTATGGGTTTGTGATTCGGTAGTACGGGCTCCAATAGAAGCCCAAGATAGCAAATCCGTAATATACTGCGGGACAATAGGATCGAGAATTTCGCTTCCTGCAGGCAGCCCTAATTCGTTAATAGCAAGTAATAATCGTCTTGCCTCCCGCAGCCCTCTAGGGATATCAAAAGACCCATCTAACCCGGGATCAAAAATCAATCCCCTCCAACCCAACACAGTGCGGGGCTTCTCAAAGTAAACCCGCATTACCACGTAGACTTTGTTTTCTATCTGTTTTCGTAGCTCAGATAACCTGCGGGCATAATCCAGGGCAGCCACCGGGTCATGAATGGAACAAGGTCCTACAATGGCAAGAATGCGTGTATCCTTTCCGTGAATTATGTCCCCAATGATTTTTCTTCCCTCTACCACGGTCCTATTAGCCTTTTCTGTCATAGGGAACTCTTTCTTTAATTCCCTCGGAGGCACCAAAGGCAAACAAGAAACGATTCTTAGATCGTTAGTGTTTATAATCATGCGGGTATTATGTCATTAAATAAATAGCTTTTACAATAAGGGTCTGGAGCTACAAAGGATCCTTATTGGGATACTCCATAAAAGTTATGAAACACCCTATTAGCCGGTAATTTCGGTTCATGGGGAGGTTTCTGTTCTGCCGGATATCCGAGGGCAATAATTCCTACGGGAATTACTTCATCGGGGATATGGAAAAGTTTTCGGGTTGCCTCTACTCGTTCTTGCATGGGGAATATTCCCAACCATACCCCCCCTAAACCTAAATCATGAATGGTGAGGAGCATATTTTGTATGGCTGCTGCAACATCTTGCTCTAGGTAGTCTACCCGGTTCTCTAACGTTACATTTCCACAGCAGACAATAGCACAGGGAGCTTCCTTCAACATAGCAGCGTACTGGTGATAGGTAGGTACACGGTCTAACAAAGCCCGATCCGTTACTACAATGAACTCCCACGGTTGCTTATTGCTAGCTGAGGGTGCTGCAAACCCGGAAGCAAGAATCTTTTCTATTTCGTCTTCCGGAACAGATTTAGGTTCAAAATGTCGGATACTACGCCGACCCAATATAGCTTTTTCCAGTTCCATGGCTATAGTATGCTATCTTTTTGCGGGATTCGCAACAGGAACTCTTAGGACACCGACAGCGGACAACCG
>JBDNDI010000237.1:0-4579 GCA_046719195.1 Spirochaetales bacterium
AATGGTAAGGCTCTAGAAGGAACTCCTCTTCTACCCTTCGGGCCTTGTCGCTCGGGGTGTAGGAAAAAACAAAGCCGTATACCATACCCGAAAACACATACCGAGCTTCTTCTAAAATTCTTTCGTATAGCTCTTCTTTTTCAATAGAACGCAAATTGGGTGGGGATGGCAATGGGGGGGAAAGCGAAGGTGGGGAAGCCGAAGGAGTATTTGCTTCCCATTTCCAAACTTCCGGCTGAGAGTCGTACCAGAATTCTTCGTTCAGTAGGGTTTGAGGGAAGAGAGAAAGAGTCCCTAAAAACAATAAGCATAAAAATGCCCCTTTTTGAATCCTACAAGCCACTCGGATAGGGATAGACACTTTGGAAAAACCGGCCTTTTGACAGCCTGTTCTAAGTAGTTTCCCCAAAAAAGGATGTATTAACTCTTCAATGCACTCCCTACTGTTCCTACTCTTATCATGCATACTCTTTGTATCGGCAAATAAATAACCCTACCGAAGGAAGGTTTCCATAAACCAACCCCTACAAACCGCCTGATTGAGATAACTAAAAATTGCCCTAACTAGGGTTATTAAAGCTTAATACCTACGATCCAGGAACACCGAGAGGGGATTTATGCGCAGTCGTACAATAAGATACATCCAGGCAGCGGCAAATCCGGCTAGGTGGGTTAGGTGGGCAATACCACCTCTAACATTAAAAACCTGGGAAAATATTTCGATACCGGCGTATATCATAACTAATATAGGAGCCCGGACTGGAATAATTCCCATAACGTAGATTAGGGCATGAGGGAAAAAAACGGCAAAAGCAAGAAGAACTGCATAAATAGCGCCGGAAGCTCCAAGAAGGATAACTCCTTTTGCCCCAGATAAGTAATATACAAAGAAAGAAAACACCCCTGCCACAAGGCCGGAGAGCAAATAAAACAAAAGGAACTCCGCACTACCCATTCGTTGTTCTACTTGAAAGCCAAAAAAGAAAAGACCTAGCATGTTAAAAAAAAGATGGGAAAGGTCCGCGTGAAAAAACATGTAGGTGAATACCTGCCAAAAAGCTCCGTCTAAAGCTACCCGGGCAGGAATCATAGCAAAGGTGTAAAGAGCTTGCCGGGGGGCCATATTCCGGTAAAAGAAACAAACCACATTGATTAGAATGAGCACTAAGGCCACATTGGAATACCTATATGGAAAAGGCCGGCGAATTACAGAAGAAAACCGCATACCTACAAAGTACGGGCTTTCCCCCCGTAAGTCAACCATGATACACTAGTAAGGTGCGTAAACTAAACGACCACTGGACTCAGCAAGCAAAAAAAGAAGGATACCCCGCTCGTTCGGTATATAAATTGCAAGAAATAGATCAAAAGTACCACTTACTAAAAGGGGTAAAAAGCGTTTTAGACATAGGCGCCTCCCCCGGAAGCTGGACTCTCTACCTTTTACGTCATTTAAGTCCCTCTGCCCACGTGGTTGCGGTAGATCTGAAACCCCTAGCCCTAGCTTCCCACCCAAATCTAACCTTTATCCAGGGTGATATTACCGAACCTTCCTTACAGGAAACCCTGGCAAAGGTAGGTCCATTTGACCTAATAGTAAGCGATGCTGCCCCGGCTACCACAGGCTCCCGAACCGTAGACACAGCCCGGTCCGAAGCGCTAGTGGAAGCCATTCTAAGCTTAGTTTCTCCTTTGGTTATAGAGGGAGGAGCCGGTTTGGTAAAAATTTTCCAAGGATCCGAACGGGATAGAATTATAGAGAAAATGAAAAATTTATTCGAAATCACCCGTATCCTCAAACCAAAAGCATCCCGAAAGGAATCTTTCGAGCTTTTTGTATTAGGATTGGGGAAAAAAGAATAGAAAGGGCAAGAGGTGCCTCCAGTTTCCGTAAGTTTCATCAAAATCTGAGGAAAGAATCCCTGAATCCGGCCGTTTTTGATTGACAAATGAAGCAGGGTTCTTCAATATTAAACATAGGCACTAATATTTTTTTGTAGGTAGGGGGAACACCGTGCAGCAGTACCAGAAACCCACTCTGGTGCAAGAACAAAAACTCCACATGAGCCCGCAGTTACTGCAAAGCATTCAACTCATGGCTCTACCCCTACAAGACTTAAAGACTCGCATTGAAGAAGAGTTAGAAAAAAATCCTGCCCTTGAAATCATCGAAGACCCGGCTACTGTAACCTACGACGAGACTCCTCCCCGTCATAGCGAGGTAAAAGAGTACTTCGAAGACTCTTCTGATGCTGGGTTTCCGGGTGGCTCCTACGACGATGAGGCAGGAGATGCAAAACGCAAGTTTATGGAAGGGGCCCTGTCCCGGGCGGAATCTTTGCAAGATCATCTTCTGTGGCAATTAAGTCTTCAACCGATTTTGGAAGAACTCCGTTCGGTTTGCGAACTACTTATTTATAATCTCGATGAAAATGGCTTTCATCGGGAAGATCCCCAAACTCTTTTACCCCCAGACAAATTACCCCTTTTAGAGGAAGCAATTCGTCTAATTCAACGCTTTGACCCTGTGGGGGTTGGTGTTAAAGATTATCGAGAATCCCTTATTGTACAGGCCCAACAAAATCCGGCAGCTCCTCCCTATACGGTATTAATTCTCCAGGATCATCTGGAGGCTTTGGAACGGGGCAAAATTAAAGAGATAGCGAAAAAACTAAAAATTTCTGAAAAAGAGGTGGAGGATTGCTTAGCTTTTATTAAAACGCTTACACCCTACCCGGGAAGGGAGTTTTCCTCCGAAACACCCCGATACGTTATACCCGATCTTATGGTTACCTTAAAGGAAGGGCAGTTTGTTATTATCCTAAACGACGAGGAAATACCGGTTTTAGGCCTTAATCCTTTTTTTGCCAACATCCAGAACCATCCGGAAGCCCAGAAGTTAAAAGAAGTAAAACAATTTGTAAACAATCGCATAAAAGAAGCCCGTTGGTTCATTCAAAGTATTCATCAGAGAAATCAGACCCTTCTTAAAGTAGCAAAAGCTATTGTTGAGTTTCAACGAGACTTTTTTCTTAAAGGCCCCAAATATCTACGCCCTCTAACCTTAAAGGATATTGCTTCAGAAATAGGAGTACATGAAGCAACTGTTTCCCGAATCACAACTTCTAAGTATATTCAAACAGAGTGGGGTATATTTGAATTAAAATATTTTTTTTCCAACTCCATTTCCGGAGCTGGTTCAGGAGGTTCCACCTATTCGAAAGAAGCGGTGAAACAAATTATTAAAGAAATTATCGAGCAGGAAGGAGGAAAAAATTTATCGGATCAAAAAATTGCAGACTTATTGGGAAAGCGAGGTATCCAGCTAGCTCGCCGAACGGTTACGAAATATAGGAAAGAACTATTTATCAGTTCTTCCTACGAGAGATAACTTATATGGAGGTAAAAGTATGAATCTAGAAATCAAGGCCGTCCATTTCGATCTCCCGCAGGACTATCGAGAACTTATCGAAAAGAAAACCCAAAAAATCGAGTTCGCTCAAGACATGATAGTGGATCTCTTGTATACCATCACAAAAGAAAAGAATTATGCCCTTGAGGCCACATTAAATTTCCGCTGGGGTACCTCCCACCATATGAAAGTCCAGGATTTTAATTTACGGGATGGAATTGAAAAATTAATCGATAAAATAGATGCTAAGGTATCGAAAGAAAAGGAGAAAATAAAGCAGCATTAAACATGAAACCTTTCACCGTACTAGATCTTCTTTCGCTAGATTTAAAAGAACATGAGGCATTGGACCTTCGTTGTATTGCAGGAAGGGCCGGTTTAGGCAGGGTTATTGAAATGCCCGATGTAAACCGGCCTGGTCTTACATTAAGCGGGTTTTACGACAATTTTGGTTTTAAGCGTATCCAACTCTTTGGCAAAGGGGAAAGTGCTTATTTAGAACACATGGTAAAAGAAAATCATCTAGAAAACTTAGCCCAGTTTTTTACCTACGATATTCCCTGTGCTATTTTTACCCATTCGTTAAACCCGCCGGCCGTATTTAAAGAGCTAGCAGAAAAAGCCAACTGTCCGGTTTTGCTGACTGATTTAGCCACCACTGACTTTACTGCCCGGCTTATTCGGGCTTTAAGCGAAGTATTCGCCCCCCGGAAAACTGTACACGGAGTGTTGATAGAGGTGTTTGGGATCGGTGTATTAATTCTTGGAGAAAGTGGGGTAGGGAAAAGCGAAGCTGCTCTAGAACTTATAGAACGAGGGCATCGTCTCGTGGCAGATGACGCTGTAGAAATCCGAAATGTCTCGGGGAACATTCTATTAGGATCCGGAGCTAATAAGATTATCGGCCATCATATGGAAATACGGGGCATAGGCATTATCAACATAACTCACCTCTTTGGAGTAGGAGCTGTCCGGGACAGAAAACAGATTCAACTTGTGGTAGAGCTTGAGCCGTGGGATGCCGGAGAAAACTACGACCGCATTGGTTTCCAAGATATAACCACAGAAATTCTTGGCGTGCAGGTCCCTTATTTAAAACTGCCGGTAAAACCGGGAAGGAATATACCCATACTCATTGAAACCGCAGCCATGAACGAAAGACTAAAA
>JBDNDI010000238.1:0-4554 GCA_046719195.1 Spirochaetales bacterium
TTGCTATCGAGAATAAAAGGAGAATCCGCAGGAGGGGTTAGGAACTTAGCGCAAAGTTCCTCTAAGCTGAGGGAGGAATGGGCCGGTTCAGACGGAAGGGGAAACGGCACTTCAGCAAGCAGGGGATGGCCGGATCGGACAGCGGGATGGGTAAGCCCTAGGGAAAGAAGCAGCTGTAGAACTACCCTTTGTTGTGGAAGTTGTACTTGTAGATTTAACTCTACAGGCACTTTTTTTCGCCTTACCTTTTGAGGAGCCTGGGGTAATGTATCGGAATGGGAAGAAATCTGATACAAATCGGTTCCGGCGGGTGGAGGGGTAAGAGGTACATGCCGGGTTCCTTCGGTAGTTGAACCCTGGATCCAAACCGTGTCCCCGGCTTTACAGGAAAGAATCGATTTTTTGTCCCCCGAATACATCCGGTCTATGCGAAAGGAAACTGCCTCTAACCGAATCCCTTTCCTAGGGGTGCCAGAGGCAGGTCTAAGAAACTGTAGTCCGTCCCGTATACCTAAAGCCTCCCGAGTGGTAAGGCAGAACTTGTTTCCCTTTACTCTAGCCACCTTTCCCACAAAAATGCCTCGATGTCCTGGATACTGTGGGTCTAACAGTCCGGGAAACCCCTGCAGGTTATCTTCCGGTGAGCCCCCCTTTTGTATTCCTGAGTCTGCCCTTTCCATCTCGATCTGTGCTGAGCTCCGGTTACCCCCCTGCAAACCCCCTGTTTGTATTCCGGAGCCCTTCAATTCGGCCCCGGTATCTGAGTTTCGGGTCTCTGCATCTTTATTTTTACGAGCATTTTTAGAAGATGATCTATCGGCAGTAGAATTATCAGCATACGGGAAGGCCGAGGGACAAGTATATCCCGGGGTGGTAGAGCGGGAAAAGATCCTCCGCGCTTTTTGAAGAGAGGATGGTGGAGGGGTGGAAAGGTTTGCCGATTCTTTAGAAAACCGATAGCCGGGGTGAGAGGGGGGCATGGTAGGTGAAGAGGGAGCGGCATCTAAAAGAGCCCGGTAGTAGGAAGTAACCGCAGCTACCCATTCCGGGGATTTAAGCCGGCCTTCGATTTTAAAAGCATCGATACCAAGTTCCTTTAGCTTAAGTATCTGCTCGCCAATTTCCAGGTCTTTACAGGAGAAGAAGTATCCTTCTATTCCCTCACCAAAGAGTTTGGGTTGCTTTAAAGAGAAGCTATCTACAAGCCCGTTACCTCCTCCTGCTCCAAAGAGCCGGAAATGATTGGGTTGGTCTGGAGAAATGCCCGGTCGGAAGGTCGGCTCCTGCATCCTGAACCAGCTTCTACAGATCTGGGCACATTCACCCCGGTTCCCTGAGCGGCCTAAAAGTAATCCGGAGGCAAGGCAAAGACCTGAAACAGAGTAACAAAGGGCCCCATGAATAAACACCTCTAGTTCCACATCGGGGTGAGTTTCCCGGATTCTTTTTAGTTCTTCCCAGGTCAGTTCCCGGGCTAGAATAAAGCGGCGAACCCCGTATTTTTTCAGGGCAGCCACCCCGTCACTGGTATGAACAGCCATCTGGGTAGAGGCATGAATAGGAAGGCCGGGGAACCAGCGCCGTAAAAGGTATAGAAGGCCGAAATCCTGTATTATCACTCCATCCACGTCGAGGGATTCTAAATCATACAGTAGGTCGGCCACCTTCCTCAGTTCTTCCTCCCGAATGAGGGTATTGAGAGCCGCATAGATACGTTTACCCTTTTGCTCTGCTAGACCTTTTAATAGAGCTACTTCATCAAGGGTAAAATTTTCTGCCCCCTTTCGAGCGGAGAACTCTTTTAGCCCAAAATACACGGCATCGGCTCCGGCCTGGAAGGCATAGTAGGCGGTATTGTAGCCTCCGGCCGGGGCAAGTAGTTCAGGAGTAAGGTTTTTAGACAGTTTGCTCTGCATGCATCTCAAACATTCGAATTCCCTCAGTGGGGAAGTATTCTCTTAGCTCTTTCACAATTTCTCTTATGGCAGAAGCTTCTTCCTCATCGCAATATAGGATTAATAGAAAGTTTTCCTCAGGCCAGATAGGGTCCCCTAATTTCGGGTTAGTGGTTCCAATCCCATGTACCAGAGGAAGTTTGGTATATTTACGAGCTAAGCCTTTTTGTTGGAAGAGCTCGAATAGATCCTCCTCGATAGATCGATTCCCAATAATTTCTACCCGTTTCATACGTTCCTCCCCATGGTAATTTTACGGGTCTCCCGGATCTTCTGCCGTTTTTCTGCTCTTTTCAGGGCTCGCTTCGCAGAAAACTCGTTAAATATAGAATACAAGACCGGAATTAGGAATAGGGTAAACAGGGTACTTACGGTTAGACCCCCAAAGATGGTTTTACTTATGGGTTGTATTAAATCCGCTCCTTCACTGGGTCTGAAGGTTATAGGCACTAGAGCTAAAACTGTGGTTAACGTGGTCATTAAAATGGGTCGCAAACGGTTTCCTCCCGCCTCTATACAGGCCTCTTTAATGGACATACCGCGTTTGCGTAACAGGTTGGTATAGTCTACCAGTACTATTCCATTATTTACCACTACCCCTCCCAGGGTTACCAGTCCCACAGCTGTAAACGTACTAAAATTAGTATGGGTTAGGATATGTATAAGGATAACTCCGATAAGGGTAAGGGGGATGGTGAAGAGGATAATAAAAGGATCAAGGAAACTTTCAAATTGACTGGCCATTACTCCAAACACCAGGGCAACGGATACGATAAGGATCAATATTAATCGGCGGCCATACTTTTGCAGTTCGGCGTAGTCACCGGAAAACTCTATAACCATTCCTTCGGCCGGGGGAATATTTTCGTTAATCAGAGTTCGAACCTTTGTCTCTAATCGGGCAATATCGGTTCCGGGGACAACTCCAGCTGTAACATGAACTACCCGTCCCTGGTTTTCCCGGCGAATATTTACCGGTCCTACGGTCCGTTCTAACGAAGCAAAACTTGCTAGAGGTATTCGTAACCCCTGGGAGTTCATAACAAAGATTCGATTTAAATCCGGTACTGAATCTCTGTCCTTAGGATCGAGAATAACCACTATATCGTATTCGTCTCCTTCTATCCGGTACTTGGAGGAAACAATACCGTCGATATTAGCCCGGATTTCCGAGCCAATAGAGGCAATGTTTAAACCTAGATTATAAGCCCGGTCCCGGTTTATGAAAATCTCTACTTGGGGTAGCCCCTCGTTTAAGTCCACCGTGGGCTCGGTAGCTTCGGGTACTTTTTCTTTCAAAAGATCTCGAATCTTATCCGCTGTATCCTTAGCTATACGTAAGTCGTTGGATTTTACAAGTACATCAACTGGATTTGTGGTGGGTCCCATCTGAGCGGTCTGGAAGGAGAATACTACGCCAGGAAAATCGTTAAAATGTTTTCGGAGTTTCACCTTCACCGTTTGTGAATCATCTATCCGCTGTTCATACCGGGGTAAAGTAATTTGAAGGGTTCCCCGATACCCAATAGTTCCCCCTAAAAAGCCGAAGAAACTGCGTTGGCCTGCGGATAGTACAATATCTTTGTACCCTTGTACCTCTTTTTTTACTATTTCCTCGAATTGCTGGAGCACTTGCAATGTTACCTGGTGGCGGGTGCCAATGGGTAGTTCTACGTTCAGTACCACGAAGTCCTCCTTCATGGTAGGGATAAACTCGAAACCGGTTAATCGAATGAGAGTAAGACTGCCTAAAAACACTAGAAGGATAAATAAAAGAGTAAGTTTCCGGTGTTTTAATACAAACCGCAAAAGAGACCGGTACAGGTTATCCAACCCTTCAAAGAACTTGGCCATCAGGTCATCTAAGGCTTTCCGGATCCCTTTTAAAGGTTGCTCTTTTCGAGAGGAGATAGGGAGGTAGCGACTAGCAAGAACCGGAACTAGAAAAATGGCTACAAAGAGGGAGGCGGTTAAGGAGATTACTATGGTGAAAGAAAGGCTTGCGAGCATTTCCCCGATCATTCCTAACTGGTTTTTAAAAAGAGCTACAGGGGCGAAAACTACAATCGTCGTAAGGGTAGAAGCGATAATAGCGGTAAGCATTTCAGAGGTTCCGAGAATAGCCGCGGGTTCTAACTTTGCCCCCTTTTCCCGGTATCGATAAATATTTTCAAGAATTACTATGGAGTTATCCACCAACATCCCTATTCCTAAGGCTAGCCCAGTTAGGGTCATAAGATTTAGGGTAAGACCCGCAAAATACATAAGGGTAAGGGTGATAATAATAGATACGGGTATAGATAGAGCAATTATAAAGGTAGTACGCAAGCTTCTAAGAAACACAAAGAGAATTACTACAGCGAGAATCCCACCGCTAATGGCCGATTGAGATACTTGGGCTAAGGAGTCCCGGATAATGGTAGTGGTGTCTCGTAATACTTCCACCCGTACCCCGCTAGGTAAGGCCTGATTGATCCGGGGTAAACGCTGTAGTACGTTATCGGTAACCTGGACCGAGTTTGTTCCACTTTGTTTCTGTACCACTATATAGACACCGGGCTTTCCATTGATTAATACAGCCGAAGTCTCCTTTTTATAT
>JBDNDI010000239.1:0-4540 GCA_046719195.1 Spirochaetales bacterium
GTTCATTGCAGCCACCAACATAAACAAAGTGGTACCGGAATATCTGAAGACAGGGACCTTCCAACCCAGGCCTTCGCTCCAAACGCTTTCTAATGCTATGGATGTAGGGAATCCTAGCAACTTTGAGAGACTATTAAAAATATTCGAGGGAAGGCACTCCCACATGCAGAAACAAATCGAGGGAATCTGGGTAAACGATGAAGAAACCTTAGAAACCATTAGCAGATACCATTCTCAAGAGAAAATCTTTTTAGACCCCCATACGGCTCTCGGAGTGAAAGCAGCCGAACGATATATAGATTCTACAGATTCCTTAAAAGATGCCTGCCTTGTAACCCTGGGGACCGCTCATCCGGGTAAGTTCTTAGAAATTGTAGAGCAAGCTACAGGAAGACTCCCACCCCTTCCCCCACAACTAGTAGAGGTAATGAATCTTCCCAAGCAAGCTCTACTCATGGAGAACCGGGCAGAGGCATTAAAATCCTATCTTCTAGATACCTTTGGGTCATAGGATAGCCTTTACTCATTCCTTTTGTGCCGCTTCTTTACTAGCCTAGGGTTAATGTATACAATATTTATTGACGAAAACCTTTCTCTTCCCCTATACTTTTGGAATGTACAAAGTAGAATTTGAAGATCTTTCCACCAAAGTATATAAAACTTTAAAAAACATGATTATAACCGGCGAACTGAAGCCAGGGGAAAAACTAGTTCAGGAAGTTCTAGCCGAACGTCTAGGCGTTTCCCGTACCCCGCTTCTTTCAGCTTTTGCAAAATTGGCGCAGGAAAATCTGGTAGAAACCCTCCCAAGACGGGGAGCTTATGTTAAGCGGTTTACCGAACAGGAATTAGTAGATATTTATGATATTCGCATGCAGTTAGAACCATTAGGAGCCGAAAAGGCGGCTATCTACATCAAACCGGATGAAATAAACCAAATAGAACATCTTCTAGAAGAATACGATAAGGCAACAAAAGAGAAAGACATGCATACCCTGAAACAAATAGACTATCAGTTTCATATGCTGGTTATGAAAATAAGCGGAAACAAATTACTGTACGATATGCTCAGCACTTTTAATGTAATTATCATAAGCAATATTAAAGGGTTGTTAAAACCGGCGGAAAAGAGCGATTCTGAACACCACCTGCTACTGGAAGCTTTAAAAAAACACAATGCAACAGAAGCACGCCGTATTATGTACGAACACATAAGTGATTCCCGATCCAATCTTCTCCATCACCTAATACCCTACGAATCCGATTGAAGGAAACAGGAATGACAAAAATAGAAAACAAGATTCTAACCGATCTAGTGTACGAAAAACTTAAAGCCATGATCGATGATGGAGTCCTAGCTCCGGGGCAGAAAATCAACAAGTTGGACTTGTCAAAACTTCTCGGTGTAAGCCAAACTCCCATAAATGATGCCCTAAGCCGCCTAGCTGGAGAAAAATTTTTAGAACAACGGAGCAGGCAAGGGTACTTTGTCCGGGCATTTTCAGATGAAGAGTTAGTGGCGCTATTTGAAATGCGGGGAGCCCTGGAGGGCATGGCTATTCGACTCTGTTGCGAAAATGCTACAGGGGATCAAATATTGGAACTAAGCCGGTGTTTTGAAAGCATTTCCTTCCCCTTATCAGAAAGAACCTACCTCGATTATATACATGCAGATAAGACTTTTCATGAAAAAATTATTAAGTATTCCGGAAACCCTATTTTAGAAGAACTTTCAAAAAGTTCTGGATATATGATAAAAAGTAACATGAAAGGGCTTACAAGGCCCCCCGAAGAAACGTACCCAGAACATTTAGCTATGATCCGGGCGTTAAACCAGCGCAATGGAGATGAGGCCCAGACGCTAATGACTCAACACCATCTCCGATCCCGAAACGTGTTTCGGTCTAAACTGTTACAGCAAGGAGCATAACATATGTTTAGATCCCTTCGAGGCAGGATTGTACTTTCCCTAATGCTTATGTCCCTCCTCTTGTTGGGAGTTACTTTTTTTAGCCGATACACCCTCCGTTCTACTCGTAAAGTATTTGAGGAGTACCAGAGACTTTCCGAACTTCAAATATCTGCCGGACGTTTACATGCTAGCTTTCTTCATGCCCTTATTGCTATAATGAATCGGGTAGAGAATCGTGGCTCAGACCCGACCACAGAGTATAGACTTCGATTGGAAGAAACAAAAAAATTCCTTACTGCTTTCTCTGCAGGTTCTTTCCCGGTGGCTCTGCAGCAGGATATACAAACTATTACCCAAAAAATCCAGGAATTTGAATCTTTATCTCAAAATCTTATCAACCGAGGAGGTCAGACAGACCAGGGGGAAGCGGTAAACCAGGCCATCCTACGACTGCAATTCTTAGGGGGGGAAATAGCCAACCTTGCAGAAAATATAAAGCTGCTTTTAAAGCAGGCTATGGATACGCATACCGTGACTGGCTTATCCTCTTTAAATCTTTTAAATTATGTTTCCTTTGGTTTCCTAGGGCTTTCTTTAGTGGCTGGCTTTTTCCTCTCTCTTTGGCTATCCCGATCTATTCTTCACCCCCTTCGAAGGGTAACGGAAAGTCTTAAAAGCATCTCAGAAGGTGCGGGCGATTTAACCATCGCCCTAACCATACCCGAGAACCGGGAACTCGCCGAGCTTAGTGAACGGGTGAACACCTTCATAAAAAACCTCCATGACATGATTGTAAGGATGAAAAGCGCAATCGACGAAAACAATCTTATTAGTGAAAAACTTACCACCCAGGCCGATTTAATTGCATCGAGCCTAAATCAGATCTCATCCACCATCCAAACCATCGGAAATAAGATGGAAGAGGTAGACCGGATGATCCAGAATGCCCGTAAACAAACCAAAACTATAAACAATCAATCCGAAGATGCTGTAGGAAAGATTCAGGCTCAATCTACCAGCGTAGAGGAATCTAGTGCCGCTATTAATGAAATGATAGCTTCCATTCAATCCATGGGAAACCTAGCAGAAAACCGAAAACAGCAATTAATAGAACTTATTCAATCTGCCCAATCTAGCTCCCAAACCATGCAAGCTACCTTAGATAGAATAAAAAGCATCGCTAAATCTACGGCCGTAATCGAAGACTTAATAGAAATTATTCAGTCCATCGCAAATCAAACCAACATTCTTGCCTTAAACGCTTCAATAGAGGCAGCTCATGCGGGGGAGGCCGGCAAAGGATTCGCCGTTGTAGCGGATGAAATAGGAAAGCTTGCCTCTACAACTGGTTCGAATGTGAAAAGTATCACTTCCAATATTAAGCAGATCCTACGGGAGATCCAGGAAGCCTCCCAGTTCACAGAAGAAACGAATGTAAAAATGCAAACTATGTCCCATACTATACAAACCGTTTCGGATAGTATGAACGAATTGATTGCTGGGTTATCCGAACTAGTGCAGGGAAGCAAAGAAATAACCGAAGCAATAACTGTTTTAAATGATACGACCGATGCCCTGAAAACCGCTGTTCATACCATTTCAGATAGTTCCAAGACCATTGAAAGCGTAATGGGTCAGGTTGCTGACTTTTCTTATCAGAACAACGCTGCTTTCGGAGAAATTGTCTCAGGTATTCAAGCAGTTTCTTTAAGTGGTCAGGACCTATCGAACATAAGTGTGGAAAACAATCGAATCAGTGAACTCATAGAGCAGGATATCCGACGGTTTAAAACCCGGGATAATACAGAAAAAATGAATTAAATCTTTTATTTTTAACGCAGGAAAAGCTTTTGGAATTGACAATTCCCGATGTATCATTGTTAAATAATTCCTAATTAACAATTCTTCAGGCGGAGGTTTATCATGAAAAGCAAACACGTTTTTACCCTCTGGATGGGTATTTTTCTTTTGGTTGTTCTCTTTTTCACAGATGCAGAAACTGCAAGATTAACCAACCAATTTCCCCCTTCTCATTTTATCTCAAAAGGAATGAAATATTTTTCTGAAAAAGTAAAGGAATATACTAAAGGGGACTTAACTATTCGGGTATTCGATTCTGCTCAACTTTTTAAAGACACAGAAGTTGTTGAAGCTGTACAGGGAGGATTGGTAGATATTGCCCTGGTTCCTGTTAATAAATGGTCAGGGATGATCCCAGCAGCCGATGTGTTTGAACTACCTTTTGCCTTCAAAAATCTGCAGAGTATCAATGCTTTCATAAAAGGTGGGGCAGGCAAATTGTTTGACGAGGCGGTAGCGTCTAAAGGAGTAAAAATCCTTTTTTGGGTAGATTATGGCTTTGTCCAGTATTTTAATAATGTTCGACCCATCCGGACACCGGATGATTTCAAAGGGTTAAAAATACGTACTTTTAGCGCTTTAACAGCTGATACGGTAAAAGCATTAGGGGGAGCCCCGGTTGAAATGAGTTCTTCGGAAATGTATATGGCCTTGCAACGACATACAGTAGACGGGGTAACCACCGGTATGCCAGCAGCGATATCGCGGAAGCTTCAAGAAGTGTTAAAGTACCTAACCATCTGTAACTATGCGACAGCGGAGTTTTTT
>JBDNDI010000024.1:0-14801 GCA_046719195.1 Spirochaetales bacterium
GACGCACTTCTTCGTCTTACGGGGAATAATTCGCTTGGCTGGATTTACCGAAGGCCCCCCAATTTCAATAAGATTTTCCACCAATTCGGTACCTCCGTCCCTAGGTCGTCCCGAACCGTCAAAAATTCTACCGAGTAAGTTGTCAGAAAAGGAAACCTGCATAGGATGGCCTAAGAATCGGATCTCGTCACCGGTGGAGATACCGCGGGAACCTGCAAAGACCTGTAACGAGACTTTATCTTCCTTTAAGCGGATAACCTCTGCAAGGGATTTCCCATGGCGGGAACTTACTTCGGCTAGTTCCCCGTACCGGACACCCTCCGCAGAGACGGTAATTACGTTTCCTGCTATAGATTCGATTTTACTGTATACTTTTCGCATGGACCTACTCCTAACCGGCTAATTTCTTCAGGATCTCCTGGGCTCGTTCCTCTGTCTCTGTCCTTTTTTCAGAGAGTAAAGCTTGAATTTCCTTCTCTTTAGCATGGAACTCCTCTGAATCCCACTCTAATCCGTTCCAGTCTCGGAACTTCTGCCGCATTTGGTTAAAATATTTTCGCGCCTCCTCTTTAGAGGAAAAGGTAAATTGAGCAGAAAGAACTTCAAAAATTAAGGTATATACATACCTTTGCCGTTCGGTGGAGACTGCCGCATCTACAGGGTCAAAAGAGTCTTGCTGTAAATACACATCGTCTAAAAAATCGCTTTTTAGATACAATACATAATCTTCAAGGCTGGTACCTTCCTCTCCGACCACTTTCATCATTTGGGCTACATCATTTCCCCGGAAAAGAATGTCCCTCCCATATTCAGTCAAGTCTTTATTCACTGAACCCTGATATTTACTCCAGCTTTCTAAGGGATGAATGGCAGGGTATTTCCGGGCATCGGAACGTTCCCTAGATAAACCGTGAAATGCCCCTACAACTTTTAAAGTAGCCTGGGTAACCGGTTCCTCGAAGTTTCCGCCAGCAGGGCTAACGGTTCCGCCGATAGTAACAGAACCTATAGAACCGTCCCGCAACCGGACAATTCCTGCTCGTTCATAAAAACTTGCAATAACCGATTCTAGATACGCGGGGAAAGCCTCTTCTCCGGGGATTTCTTCTAATCGGCCCGACATTTCTCGCATGGCCTGAGCCCAGCGAGAGGTGGAGTCAGCTAGGAGTAACACATGCAGTCCCATCTGCCGATAGTATTCGGCAATGGTAACAGCGGTATACACAGAAGATTCCCGGGCTGCCACCGGCATGCTGCTAGTATTACAAATGATGACGGTTCGCTCCATCAAGGTACGTCCTGTTCTTGGATCTATTAAGAGGGGAAATTCTTTTAACGTATCCACCACTTCCCCTGCCCGTTCACCGCAGGCAGCAATAATTACAATATCTACCTCAGCATTTCGGCTAGTAACCTGCTGGAGTACGGTTTTACCTGCTCCAAACGGACCAGGGATGCAGTAGGTTCCTCCGAGAGCAACCGGAATAAAAGTGTCAATTATACGAATTTTTGTAACCATAGGTTTGTCTGGCCTTAGGCGTTCTGCATAAGCAGTAATAGGCCGCTTTACGGGCCATTCAAAGCTCATGGTTACCGGATGCACATTACCTTTGGAGTCTACTAGCTCGGCTATCTTATCTGTAACCTTGTAATCTCCGGCTGGAACAATAGTCTTTACCTGATAGGTGTCGAGAAATCCAAAAGGAACCATAATTCTATGGGTAAAAATTCCCTCAGGCACCGTTCCCAAGGTATCGCCTCGTTGCACGACTTCTCCGGGTTTTACTTTAGGGGTAAAGGACCAGGTTTTCGTTTCCGAGAGAGGGGAAAGGTACACTCCTCTTTCGAGGAAAAAACCGCACTTTTCTGCAAGTTCAGGTAAAGGGTTCTGTAATCCATCGTATATTTGTTGCAACAATCCCGGTCCCAAACGGACAGATAACAATTCGCCGGTGAACTCTACAGGATCTTTCACACCAATACCTTTGGTAATTTCAAATACCTGAAGATCGGCTAAATTCCCGCGAATTCGGATAACCTCGGATTTCAGTTTCTTTTCCCCTACTACTACATAGGCAACCTCGTTCATGGATACTAGCCCTTCAAAGGCTACGGTAACCATGTTTCCGTTTACTCCAACAACTGTACCTTTTGTATCCGTCATTGTGTACTCCAGCGTTCCATAATGGGATTTTGCTGAGCATCCCGAATTCGGTGATACAAGGAGGTAAAATTCTTTTCCCCCTCTATCCGATTCCGTGCTGCTCGTAATTCTAATACTTGAAGTTTCAAGTAATAGACAATAAGCTTTTCTAAATCAAAGAAGTGATTCACCTCTAGGTCCTCCAGTATGTCCCAGTACGTTTTTAAAATAAGCAGTTCTGCCTGGGCTGGGGAGGGTTCGTTAAAAACTAGACGGGCCGTCTCTTGTATTCTGGCAGATTCAGCAGAAACTCGGGGAAGGGATTCTGTATCCATGCCTAATTTTCCAGCTCGTAACCGGGCTAGCTCAGAGCGAAAAGCCCGTTCCCATTTATGCCAGGAGGTTAATAGAGGAAGAGAAGTCTTCTCCTCCCCAAATAAGGACACAGATTCTAACAGGTTCCAGTCTTCCTCGGTTAAGGTGCTTTTGCAAAAATCTAAAAACTCTTCTTTTGATAGGGGAAGGGGGGCATCAAAATTAAGGTAGGGAAGAGCGGCTACGGTATAATAGTACTGAGCCAAGGTTATCCCTCTGCTTTTGCTGCTGTACGTAGGATTTCTGCGAGTTTAGGACTTAAATTAGCAGAAAGAATCTCTGCTAAGCCCTCAACTGTAAAGTCATAATACGCCGCACCCTGCTTTTCCCCGATTCTAAAGCCCGCTTCTATAGCAGGGGAAGGTTTTAACACCACACCTTTTTTCAGCTCTGTTGCAAGAAGGGATTGTAAGCCCTTGTTTAGAGTTTCATAATCTTTTTTCGAAAGAAGCACCTCTATATCAGAGCTTTGTTTTTCCACCCAGCTTTTTACAAGGGCAGCTAAAATCTGAACTAAATGTTCTCCACTCATTGCTTCTTTGGTTGCAGCCCTCACCACCCCCTCGAATAATTGCACGATCCGACGTTCTAAACTAAGGAGTAAATCTCGACCTGCCTGGGTAAGCGCATCTTTGGATGCCTGCTCTGAACGGGCAATTTCTCGTTTAGCATCTGCGATAATCCTGTCTGCCTCTTCTTGTGCTTTTTTCCGGATAGCTTTGGCTTGTTCCTCTGCAGCTTGGAGAATTTCCTTTGCTTGTGCTTCGGCAGAAGCAATACCATCTTTCTTAATAGTTTCGATCAGTTCTTTTAACTGTACATCCATGCTAACCCTTCCTGCTTTTTTTACAGATTGTATAAGACTTTTTAATAAAATTTCAATAGATTGCTGTATTTTACCAAAAAATCCTCCACTTATAGGGATCGAGGCTATCTAGAGCCTCAAGGAGAGGAATTTCCAATCGAGTTGTGTTGCCCTCTATCTGAGCTTTATTTAGGGAAGTACGCTTTACCGGAGTCGGGAAGGTTAGATGAAAGCGTAAGGAATACGTAGGGAAAAAGGCATTTAGAAATTCTTTAGTTTTAGGATCTAACCCATTGGGTGAGCCCGGAGCGATAAGCACTTCCAAGTATCTTTCACCCCTTTCGATACCTTTTGTAAAAACTGGTTTGTCTCCTCCGAAAAATGCATTCAGATCCGAAACAGTTGAAAAATCTAACGAAGCTAAAATAGTACTTTTTTCAGGGAAATCTTTTCTATCGTACGAACGGAGATTTAATCCTGGTACAGCTAAAACAGATTTTTGAAAATCTTCTCTGGAAATGGGGAGAGGGACTAGCAGGTCCGGTGCAGAAGTCGTACGCATTTGAATCAAAATAGATGAGAGAGTGTATTCTAGTTGCAGGCGCCCGGATTCTTCGCTTGCAAATTGGATGCGAGTTTCTATATCAAGACAAGAAGATAGAAAAAAAGTACTTCCAATAAGTAGACAAAGAGAAATCCCCTGTTTTAGTTGCATACTTCTCCTTCAAGAAGCAGGGTTAGCGGAAGTCTTTCCCGAGGGCTGGGATAACTCCTCCGGCAGTTTTACCCGTACTTTTGGTTTTTTATCAAACTTTGTTACCTGACGCACCAGATAAAAGGAACTAAGAAACACTAAAGCCCCCACCCATACCTGCCAATCTAAGAGGACTTCGATCAAAATGCCGAAGAGCAACCTCAAAGGCATAGTTTCATATTAATAGGATTATTTCATCTTTACAAGAGTTTTTCCGGTACCTCCCGCTTCCGGAGGAGCGAAGGTAAAGGCTTCGACCAAAGGACACTGGGCAAGGTACTGATGTACCGCTTGTTGAAGAATACCTTCTCCCTTCCCATGAATAATGCCAAATTCCTTTAATCCGGATAACAGGGCCCCGTCTATCTGTTTTTCCAACATTTTCAGCGCTTCCTCTACCCGATATCCTCGTAAATCAAGTTCCCATTGGACGACAGGCGAACTCCTTTCTTCTTCATACAATATTTCCCGTTTTTTTTGAGGTAGCCCTACCTCCTCTATATCTCCTTCCTGAACCCGCATCCGTAGATTTCCGAATCCTACTTCCCACATCTTCTCTTTTATTTTTCTAAGTAATACCCCTTTTTGATGGTGGCTCCGTAATTTTACTTCCATGCCCGGAGACAAGGAAAGGGAGGGGGAAAACCGGATAAAAGTATTTTTCTCCTCCTCCTGTAGCTCTATCTCTTTTTCCAAAGTTTTCTCCAAAGACCGAAGAAAAGATTGGGCTTGTTGTATTTTTTCTTTTTCTAACACTCCTTCCCGTAACGTTCGAATTAACTTCTCCAATTCTTTACGGGCTTCCTTTAAAAAGATCTGAAGAGAATCGATTCCTTTCTCTCGAAGTTCAATTTCCCTAAACTTTAGGTCTTTCTCCCGTTTTTCCAAACATAATTTTTGACTCTGGAGTTCTTCAGATACTTTTTCTACTTCCTGCATTTTCTGCTGATACTCTTGCAACCGTTGCAACAACTCTCCCATGAGTTTTTCTGTTTGCGTAGCCCGCTCCTTAAGCAACTCTCGTGCCCTCTGCAGAACAGGAAGCGGCGCTCCGCATTGTTCGGCAATTTCTAAAGCGTAACTCGGACCGGGAACTCCTAGAATTATTCTATACGTGGGTTTCATGGTTTGCAGATCAAACTCTACCGATCCGTTGAGCATATCGGGTTCGGAGAAAACATAGTTCTTTACTCCTCCCAAATGGGTGGTTCCCAATAGAAAAACGTTTTTAGATTTAAAAGCCTCTAAAAATGCTATAGCCAGGGCTACTCCTTCTTCCGGATCTGTACCTGCCCCTAATTCATCTAGCAGCAGTAAGGATCGTTCAGAACAATTTTGGTATATGGTATTCAGGTTTTTGATATGCGCTGAGAAGGTGGAAAGGGAGGCTGCAAGGGATTGTTCATCCCCTATATCGGTATAAACGTCATCAAATAGGGGCAAAGTGGAATCTAAGGCAGGGATTTCCATCCCAAACTGATTCATTACAACTAAAAGGCCCAAGGTCTTTAATGCTACAGTTTTGCCCCCTGTATTAGGTCCTGATAAAATTACCATGCGTGTAGACGTAAAGTTAATATCAATAGGTACTGCCTTAGTACCTAAGAGGGGATGTCTAGCTTGCCGTAGGGCAAGCCCTTCCCCTTCTATTGCAGCAAAAGAGCAATGGTGGAGGTGACCATATCTTGCCCGGGCTTGCCGGCTATCCAATAGGGCAATTACTTCTCTTTGAAATTGTATTTCTTGGAAATGATTATGTATTTTTTCTGTTAGTTCCCGAAGAATTCTCCCCACTTCCCACTGATATTCATTCTGCTCATCTACCAATTTATTGTTTCTCTCGAATAATTCTAAAGGTTCAATAAAAAGAGTAGTTCCGCGACTAGAAACTTCATGTACGATTCCCCGTATTTTACCCCGATAATTTGCATTTAAGGGCAGTACAATTCGGCCATCTTTTAATGTAGGCGTATCAGTCTGCCAGAAACCTCGGTAGCTAGGATGCTGAAGAAAGGAGTAAGCTATTTTTTCCAACTCTTTTCGTAATGTGCGGATCCTTTCTCCTATAGCTCTAAGGGAAGGAATTTCCTGCTCTTTTAAAACGCCCTCTGGATCAATGAATTTTTTCAACTCTTTAAAGAGATGGGAAAGATCCGGCAAATCTTCTGCCTGTTCTTTTAAAGCTCCTTTTTGTTTTAAAAGAAAATTTTTTAACAGCGAAGCCTGGTGAAGATACTCCGCTATTTGGGCAATTTCGACTCCCTCTAACTGGGCACCGGCTTTTTCTACCTTTCTAAGAGTATCTGAAATTGCGGGAAAACGAAGAGAGGGGAAATCTGTTACCTGATCGTATAATTTCCGAAACGCCCCTACTAATTCCCGCACTTTCTCCAGGTCCTTCGGTTGAGTCAGAAAAGGTTCTTGGGCTAATCTGTTTCTACCTTCTTCACTAAAGGTGTAAGACTCTACTTCTTCCCTAACCCGCTGAAACTCTAGAAGCTCTAGGGTGTGTCTGTTCATGTCAGGAGTCTCGTTCTCTTTCTTTCAAAGAAAAATATAAACGAAGGTAGCTCTCGTATCGATCCGGGTGGATTTTGTTTTTTTCTACCGCAGTTAGGATGGCACATTCCGGTTCAAGGGTGTGGGTACAGTTAGGATACAAACATAGAGACCGGTAAGGTAGGAAATCCCGGAAATACCAACTTAATTCACTCGCGGGTATTCCCACAGGTTCAAACTCCCTGACTCCCGGTGTGTCTATGACCTGCCAACCTTCCGGAGAAATCTCCAAGTAGGCGAGAACAGTAGTGTGCGTTCCCCGGTTGTATTTTTCTGAAATAGGGCCCACTTTCCGTTCTTTTCCCGGCAGTAGAACATTCAGTAAACTAGTTTTCCCTGTTCCAGATTGACCCAATAGAAGGGTTCTTTTCTGGTACAAGAAATCCTTTAACTGATTCATCCCTTGCATATTTTTAACCGAGGTATAGTAAATTGCGTATCCCAAGCGGGCAAAGTCGTCTAACCGAGCTTTGGTTTCTAAATCCAACTCTAAGTCTATTTTATTTAAGCAGATAGATAGAGGTATCTTTTCAGCTTCTGCACTGACGCAAACCCGATCGATAAATCTTGGCCGAAAGGGGGGAGATTTGCACGAGGAGACTAATAGAACCTGATCTATGTTTGAAGCGATGGTTTGCGGGCAATCGCCCTTTTTATTGTATCGGGCTAGCCGATTTTTCCGTTCTAGTCGTTTTAAAATTCTACCCTTTCCTCTACCATCCTCCTGGAACAGGACATCATCTCCCGCAGAGAGAGGGGTGTACTCCTCTTCTGTTCCTTTGAGGATTTTGCCTTTAATATAACACGGTACAGTGCGGTGACCTCCAGCAATAAAAAAAATGTTGTTGGCTCCCCCTAACACCGTTCCTCTTAGAATACCTTCTTTTGAATCTTCTTCTAATTTCACAGTAATCCCGCCACTTCTAGGTTAAACATCTTTGCAAAAATAAAGTAGCGTTCTTCTATGGGGCCTGTTCCTGTAAGATACAGAAGATCTTTTTTCTTAGGTTTTGGATTAGGAATAGAATATTTCTCCAATACCCTCTTTAGCTGACGACCTACTCCATCCCTAGAATCAATTAACTCTATTGATTCCCCTAATTTTTCTCTTAGTTCTTCTTCTAAATATAAAAAGTGAGTGCACCCCAATACCACCTCATCTACCTGCCGTTCTTTCAGGACCCGAATCGCCTCTTCGAGAATGGAATACTTTTCTTGCGAGGTTGCTTGAAACAGCTTCGTTTCCACAAACTCCACAATACCCGGCCCCGCTACCCGTACAACTTCACATTGGGAAGCAAACCGTTTAATTAGTTGATCTAAGTAGGTATCCTGGAGAGTCCTGTTGGTAGCCATAACACCGATCTTTTTCCCATGCGTACGCTCTGCAGCTGGCTTTACGGCAGGCACAACTCCCACAAAAGGGATTTGAGGATACGTATTCCTTAATGTTTCTAACGCAACAACTGAGGCAGTATTACAGGCAATTACGATAATTTTTGGGTTTATTGCTTGGATTAGCTTTCCTATTCCCTCTAGTATAATCTTAAGAACATCTTCTTTAACCTTAGTACCATAGGGAAAGTTCGCCCGATCTAAAAGATACACATAATTTTCGTTGGGAATATGGTTCTGCGCCCATCTTAGATAGGGGAGCCCCCCTACTCCCGAATCAAAAAAAGCAATAGGAGATTCTGCATTGCAAAAAGGAGTCTTATTCTTTAAAGAGAGAGTTAAAGGCATCCCTTCCATTAGTTCCTTTCTTGGTAGAAGTACTTCCCTGGATATTTCCTCTTCCGGGTCTGAAAAAATCACAGAAATTGGCACGTTCTTTATCATACACCGGTTCGGGAACTTGTTCCCGGCAATCCCAATGACTTCCTGGAGAATAAAATTCACAGTTTAGGCAAATATGAAGGTCTTTCTTACAACTCGGACAGGTAGTATTCCGATATATGGGCATGGAAGGATCAAGGGACGATCCACAAAAATAACAATTCATAGGCTTCATAGTAATCTTCTTTCCGCTTTCATTCAATTCCCCAATCTTGCTAGAATGGAGAGATTTAGCTATGCTAGTACTATGTTTCAGTATGTACCCTGTGATGTAGCAAATTGTACAAAGTTTAAAATATACAACTCTACCACCTGTGCTTTACATCTCGCTAGCAAAAATGAATATGTAGAACACCTCCAAAGAACCATTGCCATACAAACCTCTTTCGCTTCCATGGTCTTAAGAGACCTTTCGTTTTCGGATCTAGACTTTTCAAATAAAACCTTCTATCTATGCGATTTTTCTAATTCAACTTTTTCCAATTGTACCTTTACCCTAGCTACTTTTCGTCTTTGTTTTTTTGATGGATGTAACTTCCTCCATTGTGATGGGCAAAACATCAATATCTATAACTCTGTCTTTGCAAACGCTTCCTTTAATCAATGCAGGTTTACCGAATCGAACTTTATATTAGCTAATGGCAACTGGATTTCTTGTAGAGACTCCGTGTTTAAAGAGAGCGATTTGTACAATAGCCGTTTCCTAGGGGCAACACTAGAAGGAGTGCAATTTATTGATTGTAATTTATTAAATACCGACTTTTCCAATCTGCAGAGAAAAAATAGTACGTTTAAAAATTGCAATCTGCAGGACGCGCTAGGAATGGAAGAAAAGGAACCCTTATGAAATTGTACTACCACCTTGTGTTCCCCCATCTTTCCAATACGTACCTTCTTATTTCGGAGAAAACGAATGAAGGAATTCTTATTGATCCGGGTAGCTTGGATTTAGATCTAGTGCACACAATAGAAAAGAATCAGTATGCCTTGGTAGGGGTTTTAGTTACAGGGAACACTCCTGCTCATACCGACGGAATACCAACCCTATTGCGCGTGTATCCCTCGGTTCAAATTTTTTCCGCAGAAAATTCTGTAAAAAGTTGCCCTTGCATAACGTTGCGGGATGGAGATACTATAGATTTAGCAGGGCTAAAAATTCAAACCTTAGGAATGCCTGCTTATTCCCGGGAAGCGGTTTTCTACAAGATACAACACATAGTTTTTACTGGCGATGTTCTTACAGCCGGTAAATTAGGAAGAGTATTAAATACCTTCAGTAGGGCTTTATTAAAACAACGTCTCTTGGAGTATTTATCAGAATGGGATCCGGATACCCTTCTCTTTCCCGGATTTGGCCCCCCTACTAGAAGTGGGTTAGAATTACAATACAATATTGATCTAAAAGAAGAGAACCTGAAAGCTACAAACTATCGGATAGAGAACGAAGGGCTTGTTTAAAATCCTGAGGTAAGGGAGCATAAAAAATGTGATAGTTGCTCTCGTTGGGTAAGGCAATTTTTAAGCGATAAGCATGGAGGAGTAATCTATTAAAGGCATTGTCCTTTCCCCCGCGGGAATAAATCGAATCTCCTAAAATAGGACAGCCTAGAGCCTGCATCTGTACCCGCAGTTGATGAGTTCTGCCGGTTAAAGGCTGAAGCCATACAAAGGAACTTTCCGAATACTGTTTCAACACCCGGTAGTAAGTCAGCATGGGTTTTCCCCTATTTTCTTTTTCTTTCTGTTCAAGGCAGGTAAATTTCTTCCGGTTTCGGGGATCTCGAACTATGCGGGCCACTACCGTATCCTCTGAATTAGGTAGAAAGCCTTTTACTAAAGCAAGGTATATTTTCTGTACCTTTTTCTCCCTAAATTGCGAGGAAAGAAACTCGAGGGTTTGGGGGTCCTTGGCTGCAATAAGAACTCCCGAAGTGTCTTTGTCCAATCTATGTACAATGCCAGGCCGAATTAGTTCGGAATTAAAGATAGTTTTTAGATGCTTGATATGATGTAAAAGTCCATGAACCAAAGTTCCTTGCCCTACTCCTGCTCCAGGATGCACGACCATTCCTGTAGGTTTATTCAATACAATTACCCTTTCATCTTCATAAAGGACAGTTAAAGGTATATCCTGAGGTTCTAGTTTCAGAGGTTCTACCGGCTTTAAGAAAAGCTCTAGCTTCTCTCCCCCTTTTAGTTTGTGGGAAATTTTTACAACTTTGCCGTTCAGGCGAACCTCTACTAAACGTTCCTTTAGCTGGCTACGGGTAGCGATACCTAAATATTTGGCTAAAAATACATCAATTCGTACCTGGGAAACAGAAGGATCAATGGGAACCTGGAGGCGTTGCATGAGGAGGTTATTCCCTACTCTTTCGAGATTCGATTAGAAAATCCACAAAGGCTAAAAGAAAGGATATACTTACACTAACTAACAACACCCCCCCTTTCTCCGTTTGAGAAAGAGGTGGTGCTCCCGGACTTTGGAAAGGCCCAGGGGCATATCGAGGGTCCCCTCCGGAACTAGCAAAGCGAAAGGTGCTATAGCTAAGGGAAGAGAATAGAAATACAAAGGGAAACAAACCCAAGGCGATAATTTCCCCTCGGCGCAGGGCTCTTGCCCAGGAAGGGAACTCTTCCGGTGCATACGGTACAGGATCTTTACTGCTCTGGGATTCGATGCTCAACCCCAGATGCAGAAAGACAAGAACAAGACATAGGAGGCGTTTCATAACTAGCTTCTTTCTCCAAACAGAAGAGTCCCCAACCGAATCAGCGTGGATCCTTCTTCTATGGCTATTTCAAAATCTCCACTCATTCCCATGGAAAGAGTGTCCCACAATACTTCAGGATACCTCTGTTTTAAATCTTCATAGGTTTGGTATAGAGTACGAAAGGCTTTCCGTATTTGGTTTTGATCCGTTGTCAGAGGCCCTAAAGTCATAAGACCCCGTATGTTTAGATGGGGTAAACGCAAGATTCTGTCTACATCCCTTAGTAGCAGATCGTAGGAGGTGTACCCTGATTTGGTAGCTTCTCCCGAGGTGTTTAATTCCAATAACACTTGTAGGGTAAACTCTAACTTTGCCAGTCGCTTTTCTAACTCTTCGGCTATAGCAAAACGATCAATCGAATCAACCCACTGGAAAAGCGACGGAATATACTTCGCCTTGTTAGACTGCAAAGGACCGATTAGGTGCAGTTCCATATCTTTCAGGGGATTCGAATACTTACTTTTTGCCTCCTGCACTCGATTCTCGCCGAAAATGCGGATCCCTGCCTGGTAAGTTTCCAGTACCGAGTCCCAATTTTGCAGTTTGGTAACTGCCATTAACCGGACCTCATCTTCCTTTCTACCTGCCCGTTGGCAAGCGTTACGAATACGTTCTTGTACGTAGGATAGAGGAATCATCTATTTCTATGATATAAGGAGAAAAGGGTTCTATCAACCGTTAGGAATATATTTGCGGATGGTCTCTTCTAAATCCGTTACAATGCGCTCTTTAAGTTCTTGATAGAGGGAAATGTAAGGTCTAAAGGGATCCAGAACTTCCATATCTTCCTCTTCCAACATTAACTGGTAAGGTTTTACCCCAAGAACCTGGGCAATTTTTTCTAGTTTTTCTGCTGAAGGGAATTTTTTGCCTGCTTCTATTTCTCCCATGAAACTAGGGGAAATACCACAGAGTTCGGCTAACCGATGCTGGGAATACTGGAGTCTTAATCTAGCGTCTCGGATGTTTTTCCCTAAAAGGTTTTGTAGGTTTCCCATGAAATATTTATTCCTAGGTTAGTATGGAAGGGCCTACAGATAAGAACAACCTTGTAATAGAGTAGGTTTGTCTACGCTATTAGCGAATTTAACTGCTCTTTTGTTCCTTGGGGGGATATTACTTGTCTCTCTCAGATTGCTGTATTATAACAGTAGCTGAAGTATGGATCCAACGTTCTTTGGTTCTAAAATCAATCTTCCCCTAGCTTATAAAGCGATAAAAGATTACCGTAAGGCTACAGGAGTTACAGCTTTTCTGATGGATATTGACGGACATTATTACTTTGATCAAGAAGATCCGCCCGTTTGTTCCTTCTGCGCCTCTATTCAGAAACGATACAATCAGACCGAAACCTGCCTACATGCTCACTTATATGGAAGCTATCAGGCGGAACGTTTTGGAGGAAAATACATCTATTTCTGTCCTACAGGATTGGTTCATTGGGCCTCTCCCCTGTTACATGAAGGTATCCTTATAGGAGCCCTCATCGGAGGCCCCGTCCTTATGATCGATCCGGAAGAATTTTTTCAAATAGAGCTCACTTCTAGATACAAACTTTCCGAAGTGGAAGCTTTCTGGGTGCAGGATGCTCTTAAAGAGATTCCTTATAAATCCCCTGAAATTGTAACGAGCCTTTCCGAACTCTTATTTGTCCTTAGCTTGTATATTTCTGACCTAAAAGCCACGGAATACCTGGAAGAACAGGAGCGGTTAGCCCAGCAATCTAACATTTCTTCCTACATTCATTACCTGAAGACTATGGGGGGAGATGAATCCCAGATAACCGGCTATCCCTTAAAAAAAGAGAAAGAACTTCTAAAATTAATCGCCTTAGGGGACCGCGAGGGTTCGAGAAAACTATTGAATGAACTCCTAGGCCATGTTTTTGTAGCGAGTGGAGGGAAAATCGATGTCGTAAAAGCAAGGATTCTAGAACTAGTGGTACTGCTCTCCCGAGCAGCCTTAGAAGGGGGAGCGGATGTCGAGCAGATTTTTGGATTGAATTATAATTATTTAAACCAGATTCACAAATTGAATACTCTAGAAGATTTATCTTTCTGGGTAAGTCGAATTATGACCCGCTTTACTGACCTAGTTTTCGATCTTCAGGATGTCAAACATGTCGATATCCTTCACAAAGCAATTGATTTTATGAAAAAGAACTACAATCATAAACTATCGTTAAAAGATGTGGCAAAGGAGGTGAGACTAAGTCCCTCATATTTTAGCCGACTCTTTAAAGTAGAAATGCAAACCACCTTTATCAACTATTTAAACCAGATTCGGGTAGAACAGAGTAAGCCCCTTCTACTAGACAGAAGAATACCCTTGGTTGATGTCGCTCAATTAGCAGGGTTTGAAGACCAGAGCTATTTTACCAAAGTATTTCGAAAACATGTGGGAATTAGCCCGGGAAAATTCCGTGAATCCCGGGGTCAACCTATTTCTCAGAAATTTAGGAGAGACACCCATGAAGATTAAAAACCTGCTTTCCCTTCCTGTATCCTTGAAGACAGATCTTGTAGGCCAATCCCTTTTTTTAGAAGGCGGTCGCGAGGCGGTTCTGTTAATTCATGGATATACGGGTATTACGGATGAACTGAGCTATTTTGCCTGGCAGCTTCACTCTGCAGGCTATACGGTATCGGTTCCGCGGTTACCTGGCCATGGTACTTGCGGAGAAGATTTTCAGGCTACCGGTGCTACTGATTGGTACCGGAAAGTAGTAGATACCTATGCGGATTTGAGAGCAAAGTACTCGGTTATACATTGGGCCGGATTATCCATGGGGGGGCTATTAGCCTTGTTAGGGGCTGTTCAGTTTGAAGGAAAAAGTCTTATATTAGCCGCCCCGGCTCTAAAAGTGTACGATTGGCGATTGTCGCTAACTCCCTTCCTTCGGTACATCTTTAAGCGTAGGGAGAAAAAAGAGTATATCTTTGAAGGTATTGAAGAATATAGAAATATAGCTCTATCATACTGGAGATATAACTGGCCGGTACAAGCTTCGGAGTTGCTAAAGTTACAACGCTTAGCAATAAAAGCTCTGCCTAGGTACACAGGCAAACTCCTTATCCTCTTAGGAGGCAAGGATGATACGGTTCCTCCCTCTGTATCAGATCTAATCCGTAAGAAAGCTTTGAATGCCAAGGTTGAAGCTTACACTTTTACCCAAAGCGGGCACGTAGTGTTAAACGGTGAGGAACGAGCGGAAGTAGCGGAAAAGGTGGTAAAGTGGCTTACTGCCCATCCCTGACAGAGGTTTAATAATAGAAAATTCACCCTTCCACTTCTTTAATTTTGCTAAGCATATAACGAAAGGCAGAATCTTCCTTCTTTAGCTCCCGAGAGCCTCGAGTAATCTTGCACAAGCTAAGTGAAAATTTTCTTGCTATCTCTCGTTGTGTAGTTCCCCGGGCAATTTCCCTTACTAACAACCAACGGGTAGCAATTTCTTTAATCTCTGAAGGAGTCAATAGATCTCGAAGGAATTTACGGATCCATTCTCGGTCTGTAGTTAAGGCTAGTACAGTACTGAGCTCCTCAAGAGCCTTA